>CAZEBY010000020.1:0-39993 GCA_964510565.1 uncultured Lachnospiraceae bacterium
TTGATGCCAGCTTACGGATAACCCCCAGCACCTCACTGACCATGGTGGGATCCAGCGCCGATGTCGGTTCATCAAAGAGCACCACCTCGGGCTTCATCGCCAGGGTTCGGGCAATCGCCGCCCGCTGCTTCTGGCCACCGGATAATTCGTCGGGAAAGACCAGCGCTTTTGACCGAAGGCCGACCATTTCCAGATAGGCCAGCCCTTCTTCATAGGCCTCTTGCCGGGGCACCTTCAGTAAATTAATGGGTCCCAACATCAGGTTTTCAATAATCATCAGATGGGAAAAGAGGTTAAACGACTGAAACACCATACCCATTTTCTGTCGTAATTTAGGTACATCCGCTTTTTTATCGAGGATATTGTGCCCATCAATATAGATTTGCCCGGCAGTCGGAGTTTCGAGTAGATTAATACACCGCAAAAAAGTCGACTTACCACATCCCGATGGTCCGATAATCGAGATCACCTCGCCCTTCTTAATCTCGGTATTGATATCCTTAAGCACCTGCAGCTGCCCATAGCTTTTCGATAGTCCTTTGATTTCAATCATTTTGCACCTCACCAGCTCCCACATCCATCGCAACAATTCCTTTGATGATCCGTTTCCGCCGTTTGGGATCAATCTGCACTTCAATCTTTCCCAGTACCAGAATAAACAGGTAAGTAATCACAAAATAGATGGCTGCCGTTACTACCAGTGGGAAAAATGCTTCAAAGGTGCGGCTTCGGATAATATCGGTCATCTTGGTCAAATCCTGGATAGCAATATAACCGACCACCGAGGTCATTTTTACCATACTGATAAATTCGCCTTTAAAAATCGGCAAAATATGCCGCAACGCCTGAGGCAGCGTAACCTTAAAAAAACTGGACACTCTGGTAAATCCCAGAGCATAGGCAGCTTCCAGCTGGCCCTTGTCGGTGGCATCAATAGCCGTTCGAAAAATCTCCGCCGCATAGGCGGCAAAATTAATCGAAAAACCCACCACAGCGATAAGAATCGGATCAATATCCACTGAGGCAAACAAAATATAATAGAGGATCATCAGCGTCAGCACAATCGGTACCCCCTGAATTAGCCGGATATAAACAATCGCCAGCCCAGAGACGATCTTTACCCGTGACTTGCGCATGGCACAGACTACGGCGCCCAAAATACTGCCAAATAAGAGCGACAGCATCGAAATGACAATGGTTGTCCACAGCCCTTCCAGAACCAGCTTGTAGCGATCCTCAACAATAAAGGTCTTGTTAAAACTCTCCTGAAGTGAGCCCCAAATACCGGCAACCGTCGTCTGGTTTTCGCCCCCTCCTGCCGCGATGTCAGAATTCTCAACGACTCCGCCATATCGACTTTTTTGTACCAGCACACTGTTGTGAAGCACCACATAGGCATCGGTGTAGAGCACCTCTTGCCCCCGCTCATCAGTCTTAAAGAAGTCCGAAATAATCACATCTCCCTTGCCGCTTTGGAGGGCCGGAATCATCGCTGCGTAATCCATGGTGATGATTTCAAAATCCAGATTGGCAAAACTGGCGAAACGCTTCATGAACTCAATATCAAAGCCGGTCAATTGGCCATTTTCATAATAGTTCATCGGTTCGGTTAAACCGTTGGTGATAATCGTGATTTTTTTCTTTGGATTTAGGGGCTTGGGTATATCCGGCATTACTCCACCGGTATTATTTATCCACCGCTCAACCATAGCCGCTGCCGTACCATCGGCCTGATACTGTTTAATAAAAGCATTAAGCTGCTCATTCATGGCCGTATCATCAATCCGGACGACAGCCGCAATCTCGATATTCCCCAGCTCTTCATCAAGCTTGACCAGATCCGGGTTGCTTAACAAAATCCGATCCACCCCGGAGCTATCATAAATCACAGCGGTCACCTTGCCGCTTTTAAGCGCTGCCACTCCGTCCATAAACTGAGTAAAATAGGAAATATCAGCATTGGGCATGAATTCTTTGGCCACCTCTTCCGGGGGGGTACCCTCCGGTACACCAATGATATAACCGATCTTATTGAGATCACTGGCCTGGCTGATCATTTCGCTAACCGGATCCACCGTCTGACCGCATCCAGCCAGCAGAATTATCATCATGACGCACAAGCCGACAAAAATGCGTTTCATCAATCGCCTCCATTTTACTTATTATTAGTTTCCAAGAAATCCCAGTGCTTTTTCGACCTAAATCGCCCAGCTCGAGTGTTCAGTTATTATCTGCTCTTTATCTCAAAACAACTGCCCGACTCAGGAGACCAATTTTTTAATGGTTAAAATATTTTTATTTTCTTCAAAACGGTAATCGACCGCATCCATGCTTTTTTTAACCATCAGCACCCCCAAGCCGCCAATTTGGCGTTCTTCCGCTGATAAGGTAATATCCGGATCGGGATTTTCGAGAGGGTTAAAGGGATCGCCCTGATCGATAAACTGAATCTCCACCACTGGCGGTTCCCCATAGTTATCGACTTGAATGATGACGTTGCCGTCAGCAGGAGCATAGGCATAGTTGGCAATATTGACAAAAATTTCTTCGGCCGCCAAATCAATCTGAAAGATCATTTTCATGCTGGCCCCAGCGGTCTCCAATTCGGCATCGATAAATTCGAGCACCTCCGGCAACTTATCTGTCGATGCATTTACAGTTAATTTCTTCACGTTATCTGATCTCCTTTACTGTTGTTCAACAAATCCACCAAAACGCCCAGCACTTCAATCGTCTTGATTGAATGGAATCCCAGCCGTTCATAAAAGCAGGTATTATCTTTAATGTTGCTGTTTTCAAGATAAATGGGACAGTCCCTGAATTTTTTGATCGCATAATCCATCAGGGCCCGTCCCGCCCCCCGATGAACTGAACCGATCATGAAGAGATAGTGATGCTCTTTATTATAATGATACCGTTCGGTAATCAATGTTTCATTTCTCAATCGATTCAAGCTTTTTAACTGAATCAGCAATAGAAATTGGATAATTTTTCCAATCATCCCACTGGCAAGGACACTGTGGATACAGAAAAATGGTTTTCCTTTATGATTCCAGATCGATGCCCCAACAATTTTTTCATCAACAACCGCGGTATGAATCTCGCCGTTACGATTATAGTAATCCACCATCAAACCGATATACCGGCACAGATCGTTCTCGTTCTGAAAAACTGCAAGATATAAGGGATCATTTTTAAAGGCCTGGCATAAAACCTCGACCACCTTTTCCCGGCTATTTTTGTCAAGCTTTTTGTCCCATATTGTGATCATAACTGCTCCAGAACGATATTTATATCCAGTTCAAAAAGGGTCATATTCGCACTTGTCCAGATTGTCCTGCCGCCAAGGGCGGTCATACTCTGAACGCCTTCATTTGTAATCGCAAAGCAAAATACCCGCGCAATCTGGTAACCCTGGGTATGTTTTTGTCTGAGGTATTCCCAAAGCAAATCGTGCAATCGCTTTGAGATGCCCTGATGCTGGAAGGATTCATCAACCGCCAGATCTAGAATCAGGATGTAATTATCCCTTCCTTTTGCCAGCGACAGCACTTCTTTTTCATCGAGATTGTCATCGATATACTCTTGCTCAAACACAGCCCGCTGATACACGGATCCATCAACTCCAAAAAAACTGATGAATCCTGCCAGGGTATCTCCGGCATAAGCTGCAATAATTCCGTCTCTGAATTTTAAAAAGCGTTTTACCGCCATCCCCTGATTGGTCAGAATTTCATTGCCGAAAATTCTAAGGTCCAGATCGAGAATGTCCTTAAAATCTTCCACCGATAATTCCTGGCCAGCTTTGAAGGTTATCTCCATATACTACTCCTCAAGCTTAAAGCCGAGCATCGTGATATCATCAAACTGTGGCTCGGAAGCAGCAAACTGATCGACGTCGCTAAGAATATCAACACACAATGGTTTGATTTCGTGTTTTTTCTGTGCTGAAATCAGCGTTTTCAGGCGCTCCAGACCATAGAATTCCTGGGCGGTATTATTCGCTTCCGGAATGCCATCAGTATAAAGATAGATGATATCGCCTTTTTCAATTTTTGATTCGTTCAGCTTATACTTGGCCGTCTCAATCCCGGCGCAAACAAAGCCTTTTTTGCCGGTCAGCATTTCAACAGTACCATCTTTTTTCCAGATAATCGCCGGGTCATGGCCGGCATCGCACCAGCTAAACTCCCCTGTTTTGACGTTAATAATGGCAATAAACAACGTGACAAACATATCCTGTTCATTGTTGTTGCATAAGGTGACATTGGCTTCGGTCATTACCTCATCAATCGGCAGCCGTCGAAGCACCAGATCCTTGACCGTCGCTTTGGTCATTGCCATAAACAGTGCGGCCGGTACCCCTTTGCCGGAAACATCGCCAATGGTGATACAGAAGTGGTCATCATCGACAAAAAAGAAATCATAAAAGTCGCCACCGACATCCTTGGCCGCTCGCATCGAGGCAAAAAGGGTGAACTCATGGCGATCGGGATATTCGAAATTTTTGGGCAGCATCCCTTCCTGAATCAAAGTGGCAATCCGCAGCTCGGTCTCAATCCGCTCCCGCTCGGAGGTAACTGTTGTCAGCTCATTAATATAGCGGATGATGTCACTGGTCATTTTGTTAAAGGCTTCGGCCAGAATTTCGATTTCATCACCTGTTTTTACATCAATATTCAATGCAACAATCTCACTGTGGTTCTCATCGATATTGGTATTAACAAAATCGGTGGCGTTATCCACGATCACCTGTAACGGATCAATAATTGACTTGTTGAGAAACAGCAGGTAAATGGTAATAAATAGAATTAAGATCAGCGCCGCAATCGAAGACACCAAAATGATGTAATTAAACAGGGTTGAGTTGATATCCTTCATGGACATATCCGCCCCCACCACCAGCATTGGATTACCCTGATCATCTCTTAATACATTGAAAGCCGAAATCAGATAACCAAACTCACTTTCATTGGTAATAACCACCTTCGGCGCATCCGGATTGATGAACAGTTGATTGGCAGCATCGATATCCTCCTGGGGAAAATAGTCGGTTCCTAAAAAATCACCAAGCACAAAGTGACCTGCCATCCCTGGCTTGGTCCCCTGCCCAAAAACCTTAATCCCTTCCGGGGTTGGCACATAGGCATAGAGATATTCCAGATGATTCTGTTCCTGAAGGGTCTGGAATTCTTTAATCAGCAGTTCATAGTCGGCATCGGTCTGACCGGTTTCATAATACTGATCGATTTTTTCTACCGGAATAAAGACGGAAGCCGTCTTCACCAGTGCTGCAATATTCTCTTCATAGCGTTTAAACATCGAGTCCCGATAACTGAAATAGGAAATCAACACAATTACCAGACTGAGTACCAGCGCCAGAATCATACTGGCAGAAGCAAACTTGGTTTTTAAACTGATTCGACGAATGTTTTTTTGATCTTTCATACTTGCCACCTTTTTTACAGAATAATAAGAAGATTATTAAATACCAGGGTCCGGTTATAGGCGAAGGATTTTGCTTTCTTCCGGACTATCGATACACCCAGATAATCCAGGGCTGCATCAGGTTTTTCTGATTCTTCGAAGGGATTGTAGCTGGTGCTGTCATCCCTGAGCCGAATGTAGATGTCCTCTTCGAACAGGGCAATTTTTATGTGAATATAATGGGGTTTGCCATCATTAAAGCCAAAATTAATAATATTCGCGGCCAATTCTTCAATGGTCAGATTAATGAAGTAGGCATTTTTGCTGTCAATATCCAACCGCTCGCAAAATGCTTCAATCTCCGCAACACATTTCTCCAGCTCTTTAATATCCGAAGAAAGGGTGGTTTCATATAAATTATCCTTTGTAATAATTGGTTCTTTATATAATAACAGATTGCGGTAACCGCCCTGTTTCTTGAGCACCAGTGCTGCAAAGAGCAATATCATCATGGTCGCCGTTTCCGCTGCCACCATCGCTACGGCTGTTCCGACAACGCCAAAAACCGGTATCAACCAGGCCGAAAAGACAATCAGCAGTAAAAACCCCCGCATAAAATAAAGTAGTCCTGCCATCGTCGGCCGTGAAGTAGTCTGGTAAAAATGTGCCATCACGCAATTCAGGCAAGTTTGCACCACCCCAAAAGCAAAGATCCGGATGGTCAGCGCGACCAGGCTTAAATTATCCGCCACCCCAAACATGGCGGCAATTGGTTCCGCAAATACAAGCAACACCAGGGCACACAAGCTGCTGAGCAAAACGGCCGTCTTTAATGACAGACCCATGGTATCGTAAACCCCTTGGGTATCCTTCTCACCGGCAAAGGTCGCCACCAGCGGCGCCAGCGCCAGTGAAATCCCATCAAAGATGGCATAGGCAAAGAGCGATACGTTAAAGAGAATATTATAAACCGCCAAACCTGCGATGCCGACTGTTACACTAAGCAGATTATTGATAATTACCAGGGCAATCCCCTGATAAATAAAGGCTGAGGCGATGCCAAATCCACCGTGAAAAAGCTGATAGCCGACTTTGAGACTGAGTGAAGTCTGGTTAAATTTAAGATGATTATGTTTTTTTAAAAAGTGAATGACGTAGACCGCAATCGCACATAACTGGCCAATGACCATCGCCAGGGCCCCACCAAACACCCCCATCTTCAGCCCGAAGATAAAGATAAGATCAAGGACCAGATTCACCACTACCGAGACACTGATACCCAACGTCGACAGAAACGGATCGGCGTCACTACGGATCAAAAGCGAGATAACCGGTGCTAGAATAAATATCGGAGCAGTGATGATAATCGGCAGCATATAATCATCAGCGGCAGGAATTTCTGCCCCGCCGGTAAGACCAATGATAGCAGGCAGGAAAAGCGTTCCCAATACCGCAATTATCACTCCAACAGCTGTCGCAAAAAATAACGCCTGAGTAAAATAGGATCTGACCCCCTCTTTATCCTCAGCGCCAATGGCCTCTGCTACTTTTAGGGAGCCACCAACCCCAAAGGCGTAACCGAACAGATTATAAACCATATAGACGGGCATTGAAACCGCTAACACCGATAAACCAACCTCCCCAAAGGCATTCCCCAGGATAACGGCGTCGACAAAGGTTCCCAGCACCACCCCGGCTGAGGAAAGGATACTGTTGATGACAAATATGCGAAAAGCTTTGTTCACAAAATGTTGATTATTCATGATCCCCTCTTGCGGCCCTCTTTTCTTCCAATAAAAACGGTCACTAAGCATATCCGCTCTGGGATTTTGCTTAGTGATCAAACGAATGTTTATCTCACTTAACGGAAAATGATTGGTTGAAAACAAAATTGCCCATTCTTAAAATCTTTTCGTAAAATAATTATAGCATACAAACCCCTCGCTATGTCGAAGAATTATTGAATCTGTACCTAATATTCTCAGAAATTAATTGCTGCTTCTTTCTTCGATATACCGCCTTCAGGCGTCTGTTCTTTCTCCACTATTTGTTCGTTGATCAAATAAACGCTTAATGACTAATCGCAGCATTTTTAGACTTGCTTTTCTGTACCTATATTCGATTTTCTTAATGAAATCTTAATTAAGAATCATTTCAAGATCCTCTTAAGTATTACCGTGTATATTATATTTAAACAAAGCATCATCAATCACTTCAACTATTCTAACCTTTCATAAAAGCAACGGCGTCGTCGCAGAGTCGTTGTTTTTATTTTTTGACGATCCCACTTTAATCCCATCAATTTTCCGTTTGGCCACATCATCGCTTCGCTTACGTCACCCTACCTGCTTAAATTCCTTTGACAAAATCAATTCGTGGGAATAGACTAAACTTATCAGCTTGCTTACTGGTGCTGCATCAGCCTTTAATCAGCGCAAACGCAGAAATAAAACCGTACTTAAGGAGGTAGACCGATTACTTCGATTATCAAAGATTCCGCCTTTTACAAAACAGTGGCTACCATTGCCATCCCGATTACCTTGCAAAGCCTCATAACCATCGGCATCAATATGACCGATACGATGATGGTGGGCGCACTGGGCGAGGTGCCCTTGTCCGGCGCCGCACTGGCCAATCAGTTCATCATGGTCTTTCAAATCTGTTGCATGGGGATTGGCATGGGCGCTTCGGTACTGACCTCACGTTTCTGGGGCATGAAAAACCAGGATGCATTAAGAAAATCGATTACCATCATGCTTCGGATCTGCCTTGGTTTTGCCTTGCTCTTTTCGCTGGCGACTTTTTTGGTCCCTGAAGCGATCATGCGAATTTATACCACTGATCCGGACATTATCCAGGAAGGCATCCGTTATTTAAAATGGGCGGTTCCCGGTTACCTGCTTTTAGGTCTTTCGCTGACGTCCACCATCGTGCTGCGAAGCGTCGGACAGGTTCGGCTACCGCTGATTTCATCGGTTTGTGCCTTTATTATCAATATTTTCTTTAACTATCTGTTCATTTTCGGAAATTTCGGAGCTCCCCAAATGGGCATTGAAGGTTCTGCCCTGTCCACATTAATCGCCAGAATTGTCGAGTTCTCATTGATTTGCGGCTATTTATTTTTAGTTGATCAAAAAATCGGCTATCGACTACGCCACCTCTTTATGCGCTGCCAGGATATCTTAAAAGAATATATCGCGATTGCGCTTCCGGTGCTGGTCAGTGATATCCTCCTGGCTCTTGGCAATAATGCCGTAGCGATGGTGATCGGACGGCTGGGCGTCAGCTTTGTCTCGGCCAATGCCATCACTGTCGTTCTGCAACAACTCAGCACCGTATTTATCCAGGGCATTGCCAACGCCAGTGCCATTATTACCGGCCATACCTTGGGGCGTGGTGAAGAAGAGACAGCCCAACAACAAGGCCTTACCTTTTTGTATCTGGGCATCATCGTCGGCATCTGCGGCGCTGTTCTTGTCTGGCTGACCAGCACCCCCATGATCAGCTTCTATAATCTGACCTCGGAAACTCAACAAATTACTTCTCAACTGATATTTGCCATCGGTTTTATTGTGATCTTTCAATCCGCCAACAGCATCCTGACCAAGGGAGTACTCCGCGGCGGCGGCGACACCCGCTTTTTAATGGTCGCCGATATTATCTTCTTGTGGGTTGTTTCGGTTCCGCTAGGGGCGATGGCCGGTTTAGTCTGGCATCTACCGGCTTTTTGGATTTATACGCTGCTTAAAATTGACCAGCTGATCAAGGCGATTTGGTGTATTTACCGGTTACGGAGCCGGAAATGGATTAAAAGACTTGCGGTTGCTGCTTTACCCCAAAATCAGTAATCGACTTTCATTTTGCATCCGATAAGGCCTCATTAACAAAAAACCATCGAGCTAAACGTCCTCCATGGTTTTTTGTAACTGTGGGTCTTTCTTCCAATCACAGCGCCTGATACAACTGCTTCCAGTGTCCAAGAATCTGACTGCTTGCAATCCGATCTTCTTTTTCAGCTGCCGCTTCCAGTTTCATCGACAGCCGATAACCATCTTCGATTCCCAGATTTCCGGATGTCCCTTTTAACTGATGGGCCAGACTCTTAATAATTTCAAAGTCATTTTTATCGATCGATGCTTCGATATTTCTAAAATAATCTGGCAGCTGTTTGATAAAGATTTGAAAAATCTCTTCGGCATCGGCATGACCAAGACCGGTGTTTTCAATGAATCGTTGCACATAAGTTTCGACTGGTTCAAAATTTATTTGGACTGGTTTGTTTTTTCCACAGATGGTTTCAATCATTTCAAACATCAGCGGATAATTGACCGGCTTGCTGATGTAATCATCCATTCCAGACTCAATGCACTGCTTTCGATCACTTTCCATCGCATTTGCTGTCATCGCAATAATGCAGGTATGCCGATCGTCACCCTCGTATTCGCGAATTTTTGCGGTACTTTCATAACCGTCCATTACCGGCATCTGACAATCCATAAAAACAATATCATATTCAATTGCTTTCATTGCTTCCAGTGCCTTTTTGCCATTTACGGCAATATCACAGCTGATCCCCCGAGTTTTAAGCATTTCTATCATGATCTTAGCGTTTGCTTCGTTATCCTCAACCACTAAAATTTTGGGCTTGATGATATCTTCCTGAATATTTGGTTTTTGCTCGACCTTTTTAGTCTTTGCGAATCCTTTTTCACGCTTTACTTTGTCCACTCGGACATGAAAACTAAAAACAGAACCCTCTCCCTGTTTGCTCCTGACCTCAATATCACCCGCCATCAGCTGCACCAGTTCCCTTGATATCGCCAGACCCAGCCCGGTACCGCCGTATTTCCGGGTGGTAGAAGGATCGGCCTGACTAAAGGAATCAAACAGTTTTTTGAGATTCTCATCCCTGATGCCGATCCCCGTATCGCTGACTTTAAACAGCAATACCAGCGAATCATTTTCTTCCTCCCGGCAATCTACGACAACTTCAATTTTTCCCTGATCAGTAAATTTAAGTGCATTACTGACCAGGTTATTAATGATCTGACGGAGCCTGACCGGATCTCCAATTACTTCTTGGGGAACATTATTCTTAATGATACTGCTTAACTCAACGCCTTTCCCGGCACTCTTTTGCCTAAAAAATGACAAAGTATCTTGAACAACAGCATGCAGATTAAAGAGAATCTTTTCGAGACTTAATTTACCAGCTTCTATTTTTGAGAAATCGAGAATATCGTTGATCACCCCCAAAAGAACGGTTGAGGCCGATTGAACCTCGCGAATGTACTCTTTTTGTTCAATGGTTAGTCCCGAATTCTGAATCAGTTCCAAAAATCCGAAAATCCCATTCATCGGCGTTCTGATTTCGTGTGACATATTGGCCAGAAAATTGCTTTTAGCCTGATTGGCGGCCTCAGCCTGCTCTTTTGCCTGGGTTAAAACTTTTTCAGCCTGCTTTTTTTCAGAAATATCGGTCATCACGGTCAAGAATGATTTTTCCAGCTGATTGTCAATCACTTCCCCTGAAAACAACCCGGTGATGATTTCACCATTCTTTTTTCGGACCTCCAGTTCAATGTCGCTGATTTTTCCTTCCCGTTTCAGTAATTTGGCAACTTCGATCTGTTTTTTCGACTGCACAAATAAACCGATTTCTGAACTACTTTTACCGATGATTTCTTCCTTGGTATAGCCCAGTTTTTTTAGAAATGCGCCGTTCACCTCAATAAATTTTCGATCAGGCATATTGCTCAGGGCCATTAACGAAGGATTACTGTCAAACAGTTTCTGAAATTTTTCAAGGGCGGCATGCTGTTTGCTTAAATCTTTACAAATCCCAAACATGCATTCTTCGCCGTCCCATTTTCCAAACCAGCACCGTGTTTCAACCGGGAGAAGACTGCCATCACTTCGTTGTAGCGGTAACGGACAGTAGTCACGATGACCCTGAAACATTTCAGCAAAGATCCGCTCTGCCTCTTCCCGGTATTCCTGCGGATGCACATCCAAGACGTGCATATTCACCATTTCTTCCGGTTCATAACCAAGCTTCTTTGGAAATGCCTGATTCATAAAGATGATTTTTCCTTCTACGGTCGCCACCACGAACATATCATCAATGGCATGAAAAAAATTGCTGAAGTTCTGGCGGCTTTCATTTTCGATCTTGCGCTTTTCACTCCGATCGATCAGCTGTGCTTCAATTGCTTTGCTGTCTGTTATATCATGAAATTGAGTAATAAAATGATTGTTTTCCACTGCGAACATGATCAGCCGATACCATCGCTTTAAAACCGGAAAATACCGTTCAATCTCTAGCTTTTCATCATTCTTTATTATCTCCGGGATTAAATCAATTAAATTGAGCTCACTGTTTACCGGAACGATTTCACTGATTCGTTTCCCAATAATTTCTGCTTCTGTAAACATCGTCAATCGTTGTAAGGCCGGATTTACCTCCAGAAATTCATAATCACAGGGCTTGCTTTGCTCATCAAAAATAACCCGATGATACGCATACCCAATCGGTGAACTATCAATAACCGCTTTATAATAAGACAACTCCCCACCTCTTTTTTAGAACAGAATTTAATGCATTTTATTAAATTGTATCATTTTCCTGGAAATCCGGTCAATCTGTATATGCGGTAAATTTTACTCATTCGTTTACAAAAATCATTATTCCTGCTTTCCTCATGAAAAGCTGGCGTTTTAATTTAAAACGCATTTAAAAATTCCCCTGTCATTCTTGACCGCTTTGCTGTTTTTGGATATAATTCTAGCGTACTTCATTATATTTCGTATGATTCATTTTCACAGCGTCTTTAAAATTTGAGGAGGGCTATTCATGACAAACACACCTGCACACACCAGTCGGGAAGTGAACACCAAACAAAAGTATCTGGGTCACAAAGGTCTGATCATCTTTATGGCCCTGACGAATATGTTTATTCCCCTTTCCACCGATATGTATTTGCCGGCCCTGCCAAGCATGAACGCCTACTTTGGCAGCACTTCAGCCATTACCAATCTAACCTTGAGCGCCTTCTTTCTGTTTTATGCCCTGGGTATTCTTTTCTGGGGTCCGCTCAGCGATAAGTACGGCCGTAAACCGATTCTGTTGTTGGGCAGCATCCTCTATGCCATCAGTAGTGTGGCCTGTGCGCTTTCAATTAATATTTACTTTCTGATTGCCGCTCGCATTCTGCAGGGCATCGGTTCCGGCGGAATCACCTCGGTTTCGATGGCGGTGATTAAAGACTCTTATTCCGGTAAAAAACGGGAATCGATTCTGGCGGTCTGCCAGTCTATTTCCGGTCTGGCCCCGATGATAGCCCCCATCGTCGGTGCTCTCATCATAAGCTTTTCTGACTGGCGGGGATCCTTTTGGGCGCTGGCCTTAATCAGTCTTGTAAACCTGGTGTTCTCGCTATTATTTCAGGAAACCCTGAAATATGAAGAACGCTATCAGGGGACGTTACTGGGCTCCCTCGGCCGATTGGCGGTAGTCAGCAAGAATAAAAGCTTTATTGTGCCAGCACTGATCTTTTCTTTAAACGCCCTGCCCTTTATGGGTTATATTGCCGTTTCATCCTATATTTATGTGGATTACTTTGGTTTAAACGCCCAGATGTACAGCTACTTCTTTGCCGCCAATGCGCTGCTATCAATTAGCGGCCCGTTTATCTATGTCAAATTTCTGAGCAACATGGACAAAAAATTCTTTGCCTCAATGATTCTGGCCGTTTCAACCATCAGCGGCGTTTTAGTCATGACGCTGGGTACCTTGACTCCGCTTCTGTTCTGGGGCGCCTTCCTGCTGATGTCGCTGTCCGGCGCCGTCATGCGACCGTTCAGCACCAATCTGCTGCTTGATCAGCAGGACAGTGACATTGGTTCGGCCGCTTCGGTTATCGGCACGCTTTTTACCGTGCTTGGCAGCATCGGGATGTCTCTAGCTTCGATGCCATGGGGCAATATCGTCATCAGTCTCGGGGTGCTGATCACCTTCTTCTCTTTGATGGCCCTATTTGTCTGGAATCTGTTTATGAAATCAAGCATTCCCTGTGCTGGGGTTAAGGATATTCGGTCTACTTAACAATCGAATAAAAACGTGATCAAAATCACCCGATCATCAAAAAAATCAGGCGTTAAAAAAACGGAGAAAATCTCCGTCTTTTTAACGCCTGATCCTTTATCCAATTAATTCATTTAACCCAAAAAATTGATCGTCTGTCATCCATTGCTGACAAATCTTTACACCTTCTGCTGCATTGGCGGTATATCCGTCGGCACCGATATGTCGGCAGATTTCTGCGGTCACCGGGTGTCCGCCGATAATTATTTTGGCCGTGACCCCCGCTGCTCTTAAGGCAGCGATAGTCGCTTTCATCGAATCAATCGACATCGTCAGAATCCCACTCATCCCAATGATGTCCGGTCGATAGTCGATGGCTTTCTGCACAAAATATTCGGGGTCAACATCAATCCCCAGATCGATAACCTTAAATCCGGCCGCTTCTGACATAATTTTAAAAATATTTTTCCCGATATCGTGCAGATCACCATAAACAGTTCCCAAAACAATGGTCCCTGAAACCATCTCTTCAGATTCACTCAAAATTGGCTTTAGACGATTAATGGCTTCCGTTAATAATTCGCCTGCAAAGATTAAATCAGCAACAAAGTACTCCCCTTTTTCGAAAAAATCTCCGACAAGAGCCATGCCGCACTGACAAGCGGTTACGGCTTCGCGCACTTCTAATTCAGAGGGATTCTCCAAAATAAAATCGTCGAGCAAATCCATTACCCTTTCTTCATCCAAATCGCCGACCGTCCGTGTTAAAATTCTTAAATCCAGCACTCCAATAACCTTCCTTACTGCGTTTTATGCCTAATTTAGCTTTCATCAATTAAAGAGGTGATCGCATTGATAATCTTAATACGCAGCAATAAGCGTGCCAACTTTTTATTTTTGCAGATTTTCACAAAATGACGCCATAACCACTAATTTTGAAAATCATCCTACCGACAAGATCTCCAAAAGTGAAAAACTACTTTTCTTTTTTTTCATTCCTGAAAACAAAAACAAACCGATTTTAACACTAAATCTGTTAAACCGGTTTGTTTTTCGATTGGTGCAATCGTTCTTAATCCAACGTCTGATGCCAACTTACCATTACCAGTCTGACCAATAGGCTGGGTAATTAACGCTTCCACAGCCAATGAAACAGCAACGTTTCACGGCCATTTATAGAAAAACAGTACCATCGCCTCCACGCTCACTTGGCGGTTCTGATCCCGCCTGTTGCGGTCAACCTTCGCTGCGCCTCACTGCGCTGCCATTTTTAATAGCGTCTCCCCGGTAATCC
This sequence comes from uncultured Lachnospiraceae bacterium, assembly GCA_964510565.1. Classification (GTDB taxonomy): domain Bacteria; phylum Bacillota; class Clostridia; order Eubacteriales; family Eubacteriaceae; genus Acetobacterium. Next base: position 14,805 of record CAZEBY010000020.1, read on the forward strand.
GATAAACCGTCCATTCATCCATGGCTTTTGCCCCAAGCGAGAGGTAAAAATCGATACTTGGCTGATTCCAATCCAGGCACCACCACTCCAACCGGCCACAACCCCGTTCAACGGCAATTTTAGCGAGCTGCTTAAGAATTGCTTTGCCATAGCCGCAACCGCGATAGGTTGGTAGCACATACAAATCTTCCAGGTAAAGTCCAGCCTGACCCAAAAAGGTTGAAAAATTATGAAAGAATAATGCAAAACCAATTTCCACGCCATTCAACTCCGCAAAAATAACTTCAGCAGTTTTCTTTTCAAACAGCCATTCCGTCAGTAACGCTTCGGTGGCCACAACCTGATCCAGCATTTTTTCATAGCTGGCCAACTCCCTGATGAAATAAAGAATCAGATTCACATCTTTTTTTTCTGCCCCTCTGAAAGTCAATTCCTGTTTACATTCACCACTCATTTTACTACCTCATCCTTTTTATTTTTGTCTGCCTATCTATTCGGGTTCGGGTTGGTAAAAGTTTCAACCCGTTGAAACTCTATCTTTCCCAAATGGGAAATTGCCTCCAAAACCAGGGTGTCACCATCAATCGAATAGATCACCGGAATCTCAGCCGGCACTTCTTCATCATGACGATGCTCTGACTCAAGCACTTCAGCGCCGCTACTTCTTAACAGTCGCCCGGATTTTAATTCATAATCTGCAACCGTGTGAACCCAGCTACCATCACTTAAGAGCTGGTCTTGAATCACCTGATGATCTTCAGTAAATTCATAATTAATAACTTTAGCAGGATCCCCGGTTTCCCATTTCCCCACGATCGTTGCTTCTTTCTGGCAGCCACTGACAGCCAGCATCATTATCGCCATCAGTATTAATCCCTTAATTGCTTTTTTCATTTATCTACTCCCAGCTTCAGATCATTATCCTAGTAAAAAACCAGAAAAGCACGATAAGTCCTTCACGCTTTCCTGGTTATATTTACTTTGTCATTATGGGCCTTTATGCTTTTTTGACAAACTCGGATTTTAAGGACATTGCCCCGAAGCCGTCAATTTTGCAGTCAATGTTATGATCCCCATCGACCAGCCGGATATTTTTTACCTTGGTTCCCTTTTTGAGATCCTGGGAGCTGCCTTTGACTTTAAGGTCTTTGATTAAAATGACCGTGTCGCCATGATTTAAGACATTGCCATTTGCATCCTTAACAATCATTTCTTCTTCATCAAGTGTTGACTGTGTCCATTCATGAGCACATTCCGGACATATCAGCAGTTCGCCATCTTCATAAGTATATTCGGAATTGCATTTCGGGCAATTTGGTAATTGTTCCATTGATTATTCTCCATTCATTATCTTTTTGGGCTTTGAGCTTTTCATGTTATCATACTATCCTACAATTGACAAGTGAGCCATAGTGCCGATCTTGACCATTGTCTGCTTGTTTTTTGCGACTTTGCCATTGATCATCTTATCAATAATCATACCCTGGTAAAGCTTGACATGAATGAAAAATAAACTGATTCTTTCCATTATTCTTGGCACGATACATTGCGGGAAAACCCTGCCAAACCGACCATCAATGTCCGTATCTGGAAAAAAGAAATGCCAACCGAGTTTGTTTCTAATTACATTCGTTCCCGAGGCCTTAATTACTCTCTTGGTTTTGCGCTGTTTGATCTCAACGGCAGGCCGCGAACCATCTTTGCCCTGGATAAGACTAAAGAGGCCAACTTCACCGCCACTGAGTTTCTGACACTGTCTCTGGTTGTTCCCCAGCTAAACAATCTCCATAAGCATTTTTTCTGTCAGCAGTCACGGCAACAGGCTGTGGGTCAGCTCTTCTGGGAAACAACCGACCTGACTCCTCGGGAGCAGGAAATTGTCAATCTGCTGTGCCAGGGTATTTCGCCAGCCGTCATCAGTCGGCCATTTCAGCGGCCATGACGAAATACTTATTACGATCGGCTGGGTACATCTGCACAATCTTCTCGCCATTATCTTTTTTCTCCTGAAGATAAGCAATTGTTTTTCGGCCCTTTTTCATCTTCGACGCTTTTACCCCTGATTTTTCTTCCTTATAAAAGGAATTATTTTGATGGCCCCCACCCACACATCTATCCGGAAACCAATCTCAAAACAGGTAATCAACGGAGCAATGATGTTCACCGAGATGATTGAAATCACCATCATAAACAGCGTAAATTCTTTCTTGTTGCGGGGCAGTTTGGCCGGTTTTTCTTCATATAGACTGGCATGTAATGGACATCTCTGGCTCCGGCTTCAAATAGCCGTTCCATCACAAAACCCAGGACAGCACTCCGGTCACTTCGGCTTTTTCATAGATGTCAATTTTGTAATTCAGCCGCTCCAAGGTTTTTTGCATCTCATCCATTTTTTCATGAAGCTTTTTACGTTCTTCTGTCAGCAGCTCTTTCCGGACGGAGATGGTTTCGTCACCCTGCTGGGCCAGGGCGCAGTATTCAATCAGGGCTTCAATGGGAATCCCGGCTGAACGCATGCATTTTGCCAGTTCAATCCAGGCACAGGATGCCTCATCATAATCCCGAACGCCACTTTTGGTCCGTTTAACCGGCGGGATCAGACCGATCCGCTCGTAGTACCGCAGTGTATCGGCGGATAAATCATATTTTTTGCTGACTTCAGTAATGGTCATCACATACACCTCGATTTTTTAAATTTTCTTTTGTATTATTTTAATGTTTTTTCTCTTGTCTTAACCATATCACTTGGAGTCCACCCCAAGTCAAGCAAAATACTTTATTTCTAAAAAAAATCTCCATCCAATTAAGGCGGAGATTTTTAGTTTCAACTTTATTCTAAGGCAGCTCTGACATTTTTTAATTCCTGGATAATGGCAATATTCTGGGGACAATGTTCTTCACATTTTCCACACTCCACACAGTTAATCGCTTTGGCAGCTTGCGGAAACATCGTTTGATAGACAGATTTGGCCTTTGGTAATGTATCAAATAGAAAGGCATTATTATAAAGGGAAAAATGGCCGGGAATATCAACCCCGGATGGGCACGGCATACAATACCGGCAATTCGTACAGTTGACCTTCATCTTTTCTTTGATGGTTTTCTTGGCAAAATCGACTAAAGCCATGTCTTCAGTCGTCAAGGAGTTAGCAACCCCTTCATTGGCGGTCTTGATGTTATCAACCACCTGATCCATCGTTGACATACCACTAAGCACTACCGAAACCTCCGGATGATCCATAACCCAACGCAGCGCCCACTGCGCTGGCGTTCTTTTGATGGGTGCCTGATTCCAGGCGGCTAAGACTTCCTGGGGCAATTTTTCAACCAGAGCACCACCTCTGAGCGGTTCCATAATGGTGATCCCCAGTCCTTTGCCGACTGCATATTCGAGGCCTTTTTTTCCGGCCTGATAGTATTCATCCAGATAATTGTATTGAATCTGACAGAACGACCAATCATAGGCATCGACAATTTCGATAAACAGATCATAATCGTCGTGAAACGAAAAACCCGCATGTTTAATTTTCCCGTCTTTGATGGCCAGATCCAAAAATTCACGGACGCCGAGGTTTTTCAGGTTTTGCCAGAAGCCGCGGTTGAGTCCATGTACCAGGTAAAAATCGATCTGATCGGTTTGTAGCCGCTTTAATTGTTCATCCAATAGTCGTTCCATATCTGCCCGTGACTGAATCAACCATGATGGCAGCTTGGTGGCGATCTTGACCCGTTCCCGGTAGCCATCCTTTAATGCCCGAGCCACAAACGGTTCGCTCTCGCCGCCCTGGTCAAACCCGGTGCCATGATACGGATAGGCGGTATCGATATAGTTCACGCCTTTATCAATGGCATATCGAAGCATTTCCATGGCTTTTTCTTCATCGATATTATTTTGGATCCCGTCGATAACCGGCAAGCGCATACAACCAAACCCCAAAACCGAAACCTCTTCATTTGTTTTTCCGAATTTTCGATACAGCATCATTCAATCTCCCTCGTATTAAATTCAAATAATTTGATTATTCCTCTACTCTTATTATAATCCCGTCCGAACTTTAGTCCAAGTCAATTTTTTAATAAATCTGCATTTTTTACTAAGGTTTTTTGCACCTGATTCTTAACAATACTTATCATATGATCGCCTCGACCACAAATTTCAAACATCGATAACCTCAACATCACCAGATCATCACAATGGGCTGTTATCATAACACCATCACTAATAAATCGAAAGGAAATACAAACCATGATAAAAAATCGAAAACTGATCCTGACCCTGCTGGTTACAGCCACCATCAGCGGTCTTTTGCTGACCGGCTGTACTTCAACCTCAGCAGAAACTAAAACAACCACCACCAATAAAGCCGCCGCATTTGAGGATAACGCCAGTTACGGCGAGGTAACCGCCATTAGCGGTAGCACTATCACCTTAGCGCTGGGTACCATGAATATGGGCGGTGGTCAGACCCCACCAGATCAAGGGCAGGCCCCGACTGAAAACACGACTACCGGAACGCCACCGGAAAAACCGGCTGATGCTCCGACCACACCGCCTGCTGATGGCAGTTCAACCGCCCCTACCGCTGACACGATGGGTGCAATGCCAGAATTTTTAACCCTCACCGGCGAAACTGCCACCATTGAATTGACCGATGCCATCGCGCTGACACAAATGAACAATCAACGATCCGATCAACAGACAACTGCAAGCACTACTGCTTCCGCCGCTGATATCACCGTTGGCAGTATCCTGAGAATCACCTACAAGACCGATTCTAGCGAAATCGATACGATCGAAATCATGATGGCCTCGCCTGACGCTACAACCACCGCCGTTTAAAGTTTTCTGTCATTTAATAATAAAAAGCTCCTGATTTTCATTTGTGAAAATTAGGAGCTTTTATTAATTCAAATTTTATCAAAGCGATTCTGCTTCTTCTATTCGCTGTTCCTTTTTATGCGCATACATCTCTTCATCGGCAATCTGAAGCAACGCATCAATGTCCTCACCATCCTCAGGATATAAGGATGTCCCAATGCTCAAGGTCAGTTTTTCAGACAGTTCTGCCCGATAAAAATCATCCTCAAAACTTTTGGCCAACCGCTCTTTTGCCTGATTAAGCTCCTCGCGATCCTTGATATCCGGCATGATAATCAGAAATTCATCGCCCCCCAGTCGAAATGCGGCTTCGTTGGTGCGAACATTTTTCTTCAAAATCCGGGCGGTCTCAATCAGAACCAGATCACCCACATTATGCCCATAGGTATCATTGATTTTCTTAAAATGATTCAAATCCATACTTATCAACCCAACCTGCCGGTTATTTCTTCGGGCTGCCGCAAACACCATGGTCTGGTATTCATTTAAGTAATGGCGGTTAAAAAGACCGGTCAGCGAATCGTGGCTCGACATGATCCGCAATTGATAATTGATTCTCAGGGCTCTGAAAGTTAACAGCCCTGCCCCGACAGCAATTGAAACAGTCAGAAAAATAACGATTCCTAAAATCAGCAGATTGTTTTCCCAGCCGTCCCGGGGTAAGACAGCCACTTTCCAGTCAATAAAACCCGGATCGATATCAAAGGTTAAAGGCGACTCGCTAACGCCATCGATGCTCCCATAAAAAGGCAGCTCCTTATTCTGATCATTAAAGAGGGCCACATTTAATCCGGCCTGGTCGGCATAGCTGCTGATCTCTTCGAGAATCTCATCCCCTTTAAGGACAATGCTGATCTGCCCCCAATATCCGCTATCTTCCCTGACGATCGGCAGCCGGATAATAAAACCCGTCCCCCCCTGAACCAGATCCACCGGTCCCTGAAAAATTGGCACCAGCTCATTTTTAACCTTGAGCACCAGATCTTTCTGACTATCAATCTTGGCCAGATCAACCCCAATTGCGGCGGTATTTCCTTCCACGGGGTAATTCCAGATAATGGTTGTATCCTGAATTAAACCAATGTTTCGGATCTGATTTTCATTTTTAGATAAGAGATTCTTCAGATAGGTGTCGGCCTCCGCTTGATCAAGTTTTGGGTTCACCAACACATAGGCTTCAAAACCCTGAACTAAAGTTTTATTAGTAAAAACCAACCGTTCCAACTCACTTTTGAAATTCATAAACTTATCAGTTGTCTTTAGGATTTCCTGCTGTCTGAGATTGTTCATAAACATCCCAACAACCAGCAAAAAAGCCGTCAGAAGAAACAGGGACACAGCTGTTGAAATTAAGATTGCCAGGTTCTTTTTAAAATAGTTGTTATTCTGATCCATCTTTTTCTCCTGTAATACTTCGCTATTCTCTTACTTTAGTTTATCATCAAAAATGATAATACACTATTATTTTAGCAAAAAATATACGCTCGGCTGATATTAATTTTTTTGTATAATTGATAACTTTGCTTATTAATGGGTACGTAGCAATTACAATGGATAACGTTTTTAGATTTGTTATTGTCTTTGTTAATGATCAATTCAATTCATAACCAATGGAAAGGATGGATTATGATGAAAGGTAACTCATGGTTTAAAATAATTGTCCTGTTCACGGCGTTGTTGATCTTGGTGATGTTGCCATGGTCCATATTTGCAGAAACGTTATCCGAAGAAACGGCCCCCAAGGAATTAAGTCCAACCCCGGTTGACCCCTTTGCGGTGGAGCAGAACACTGCCTCTGCCAATTCAACAATCGCTGTCCAGGAAGTGATTGTTTCCGACACCGAAGAATTTATTCGCTGGCATTCTACTGCTTTTGGTACCGCCTGGTATCATTACAATTCAGTGATGAGCGTCATTCAGGCCGCCGATGGCTCCTATGTGTCAACGGGATATTCGTCCCCGGCCCAAAACAAACAGATGGTACAGCATGCCTACGTCACAAAGTTCAATAAAAATGGTTCGATTGCCTGGGATAAAGTTTTTGGTGGCGGTACCAATGGTGAAGACACCATTACCCCCAATGCCAATTTCTGTTTTTCCAAGGTGATTCAGCTTGCTAATGGTGATTTTCTGGCCGTTGGCCAGACCGATGATGCTTTGGGTTTGGCCGCCAATGGTTATCAGAGTATTTTTGCAGTACGAATCACTAACGGCGGCAACGTCCTCTGGCAGAAAGCCTATGGCTTAAGTGGTAAGGAAACCCACACCTATGCCTGGGACGCTGCCGAAAATAGTGATGGCTCAATTTCAATCTTTGGTAATTACAGAAGTAAGTATAATAATTATGACCGTGGTTACCCCGGTATGATCGAACTCGTCGTTGACGCTGACGGTGCTCTGCAAAACAGTTACTCAGTCACCGATGATTTTGGACCGGAGTGGACCATTGACTCTACTAGTTGTTCAATGAAACGAACTGCTGATGGCGGTTATATTGCTCAGCAGAATGCTTTTGCTTCAGTCTGGTCCGATGGTATTGCCAAGCTCAGTGCCGATGGCACCCGAGAGTGGGGGCTGCGCTTATTCGCCCATGTAGGCGATCACGATTCACAAATGAGCAATTCCAAAATCATTGTATTGCCAGACGGCTACATCATTGCCGGGATCACCCCGATTATTGGGGATAACGAGACCATTGAGTCGCTGATGGTCTACAAGCTAGACCTGAACGGCAATTTACTATGGACCAAACTGCTACAGAATATCACCCTTAATAACAACATCAGTGATGTTCAAGCCTATCAGACCCCGGAAAACGATGTTTTACTGGCAGTTCAGAATGGTTATTCCACCACTGATTTTACGGTGGTGAAAATGTCTTCGGACAATGGTAATGTCAACTGGGTTAAATCCTACGGTACTAAAACCGGTTTTGACCGGAACTACGGCGGTAGCACCTATATGACATTGCTGGCCAACAACAGTGATCAGCTGCTTGGCCTGGGCGGAACCTTTATCACAAAATTTGGCGGTGATGGCAGTCTGGCTTTTTCAACCGATGAGTTCACGATTCAAAACAGAACCGGATATTCGGTTAGTGATATCGACACAACGAGATTTGAAGGCGGTGCCTTTATCAAATTTGCCCATGAAGCTAACGCCGTTGTGGAAAAAGATCTTTCAATGCTGACAACATTGAGCTCACATGATATCCGGGCAGTAGTCGCCGAAGCAGAGGTAACTGGGGTAACCCTCAGTGAAAGCCAAAAAAACGTTGGCGTTGGAGCAACATTTGATTTAACCGCAACCGTCCAACCCGATACCGCTCCAAATAAAGCTGTTTCCTGGAGCAGTGACAATGAAACGGTTGCCTCTGTAGATAGTAACGGACGAGTCACCACCTATCAGGCCGGAACTGCAACCATTACCGTTACAACGGTTGTTGGTAGCAAAACTGCAAGCTGTGTTGTCACCGTAACCGATTCTGTCGAAAGTCCAGACATTTATTATCAGACCCATGTTCAGAATGTGGGCTGGCAGGACTGGAAAATGAATGGCGATATGAGCGGAACCTCTGGTCGAAGTTTGAGACTGGAAGGTATTTACATTGTTGTTTATCCCGGAAGCTATGATCTGGGGGTCGCTTATCAAACCCACGTGCAAAATATTGGCTGGCAGGATTGGCGAAGTGATGGCGAAATGAGTGGCACCTCCGGGCTGTCGCTGCGACTGGAAGGCATATGTATGTATCTGACCGGATCTGATTCCGAACTCTTTGACATTTACTATCAGGTTCATGCCCAGAATTTTGGCTGGCTTGATTGGGCTAAAAATGGTGAAGACTCAGGAACTGCCGGCTTTGGTTATCGCTTGGAAGGCATCCGGATCGTCATTGTCCCCAAAGGTTCACCGGCCCCTGGTCCCACTGACATACCTTTTGTTCAAAACTGAGGCAACACATCAAACCCCCATCGAAAATGCTGAACAACATCTGTATTCCGATAAAATCTTAAATAAATTAAATTTTAGGCCATAGGTTTGGTACGACCTGGCCGAGTGCACAAAACAGCCCCCTAATTTTCTATTTATTAAAATCAGGGGGCCTTACTCGTCTGGCTTTGTTAAAACGTTGTAAGACAGCATCGTTTTTTAGGCATATTTCAATTAATGAGCATTTACCGCCATCACCCGATTAATCATCCCCATTGCCAACCCTGAGTTGATTTTATAAAATACCTTCATCAAGTTACAGTCTTTTCCGATATAGGATCGCAGTTTTTTCTTTTCCATGGTCTTGATAATCAATCGAGCTGCTTTTTCAGGGGTTAATACTTTGTTCGCTTTACTGCTATCACTCGATGTCTGATGAGTAATATCAGAATTCTTCTTGATATCAGTGGCAATCCCACCGGGAATGACTACCGATACATTGACATTGGTGTCTTTTAATTCGGATGACAATCCTTCGGTCAGCAGCTTGACGGCCGCTTTGGATGCCCCGTAGACACTTTGCCCCGGTACCGGTAAAAAGCCACCCATACTAGAAACATTGACAATATGGGCTTCCGGACGGTTCAACAGATGCGGTAAAAATGCTTTAACCATATAGAGTGTTCCATAGAAATTGATATCCATCACCCGTTCAATCCGTTCCATTTCCAGTTCATTCAAATGAATAAAGGGTTGGATGATCCCGGCATTGTTGATGATGCCATCGATCTTTCCATACTTTTCGATAGCCTTCCTGGCAAAAGCAAAGACCGCTTCTTTATTTGAAATATCTACCACTTCGGTAAATAGTTTGGGATTTTTCCCGGCAATTGTTACCGTTTCTTCCAATGCCTCCGGATTAATATCGACTGCTACGACCATGGCGCCTTTGTTTAGCAGCTGCAACACCAGCTCTCTTCCCACACCATTTCCGCCGCCAGTTACAACAATGTTTTTTCCTTGTACTTTCATTATTTTCTCCTTAATCGATCGCTTTTCGTTTCTGTTGATACCACCATATTACGCTGCAAATATTCCCCAAAGTTAATGTTTCATTAAACTTTTGTTAAAGCCTTTTTTGTGATTCCCATCAACCAATTGGACCCCAAAACTCTGGTAATATCGAGTAGCTAGAAATCCGGATAATTAGTCCGGATTTCTTTGCTCTCACAGAACCGTGCTTACGTTTGCCGTACACGGCTCCTGAAATCTCTCACCGAATTAATAATAATTCGACAGTAATCCAACTTTATATTGACATAAATCGATGAGTCCCAGATCTTCAAAGTACTGGTTTGGGAGTAACATGTGGATGATATGGACATTTGAATTCTTCCATTTCGTCACGGCCATCTTTTCACCACTACCTTTGATTCCCTGTTTTCTCATTGCCTTATGCATGGCTTTATATGTTTTCCATTGCTTCATCTTTATCATTCGCAATCTGCGCCGAATCCATGACATCATCTCTGTAATCAATGATTTTATGTTGGCGATCCGATAATAATTCAACCATCCCCGGAGCACTGGATTAAGCTCTTTTATCACTTTTTCAAGTGGTCTTCCGGCATTTCTTCTGGTTATGTTTCTGATTTTGTCCTTAAAACGTTTGATCCGTTTGGGATTGATAACCAGATATTTCGCATAAATCACGAAGCCCAGAAATGTCACGCCTTCTCTCACACTGGTCAGTCTGGTTTTCGTCTCATTCACCTTCAGTTTCAATTCTTGTTCCAGAACTTTAGTTGCATAGGCTTTATAATTCCCGGCTGTCTGCTTATCTTTTGCAAAGATGAGGATATCATCGGCGTATCGGACGATACGCAGGCCTTTGCACTTCATTTTCTGATCAAACTGATTGAGGTAAATGTTGCTAAGTAATGGGGAGATGACCCCACCCTGGCAACTGCCGACTTCTGTTTCGATGAATCGGTCGCTTTGCATCACCCCGGATTTCAGGAACTTCTTTATCAGCCCCAAAACTTTTCCATCACTGATGCGTTCTGCCACAGCCTTCATCAGAATCTCGTGATCAAGGGTATCAAAGCATTTGCTCAGATCCATATCCACGACTTCTGTCAGTCCATACTGATTCATAAAGCGTTCGGCTTTGGCAACAGCTTGTTGCGATGAGTGATTGGGTCGATATCCGTAGCTGGATGGATGAAAACTTGGTTCATAGATTGGTTCAATAATATTCACAATGGCTTGTTGGACGACCCTGTCTTTGACAGTCGGTACGCCCAGTAATCGTATGCCGCCATCCGGCTTTTCGATTTCCACCCGTCTGACCGGGTCTGGTTCATACGTGTTGGTTTTCAGCTTCTCATGAAGAAACTCAATATTTGTTTCCAGCGCTTCGTTAAAGTCCAAAACCGTTTCTCCGTCAATACCCGGAGCTCCATGGTTTCGTTTGACCTTTTTGAAGGCCATCTCCAAATTTTCTTTTCGATAAATCTTATCGATCAGGCTGTACCATTTCTTCATGTTCCACCTCCATTCCTGCAATACTTTTCCGGCATCTTTCGTTTGAGCTATCTGTTCTTCATTCGCTTCCTTTGACGTTTCTAGCCCTCTGGCAATCTTATCGTTATTCCACGAATTACTTCAAATCTGTGTCGTCAAGAGAATTCGCATGGTATTTTATGCCAATTCTTTCGGACCTTCCAGCCTTTCAGCCTTCGTTTAACACCTTCACTCTTACTCCGTATGTTTCTAAGTAATCTTTGAGATTTCTTCCGCCCTTCGCATCAGATCGGGACTTTTGACCCCGATCCGTCACCGTTATAAAAAACGGCATCCTTCACGTTTTCTCCTCCAGTCCATTACTGGCTTTCATTGGCGTGATGTTCATCACTACTATGGCTTCATCTGCATACTGCACCTTCCTTTTGTCCCTTGGCTTCCCTTGTGAACAAACCTACAGCTTCAGATACAGTACTTCCAAGGTTAAGTTGCTCCGCTTGCTGTTAAAACGACCATCCAAATATATATGACTCAGCTAATTTTCGGACGTTCCCACTTTTTGAAAGGTTATCCATCATATATACCAACACTGGTTCACTTGCGTTCCGTTCCAACAACCGCCATCAGCTTCCTTCAGACCCTTCCGTCGCCGGAAACGCCCTTGCTTACAGCTTGTCTTCCCAATTAGCCAGGTGACAGGTCTTCTTTCAGACCATTAGCTCGGCAACATGCCTCACAAACAAAAAAATCCCTCACATCAGATGCGAGAGATTTATATAATTTCTTCATTCTCTATAATTTCAAAATTACCGTAAATGTGGTGCCCTTACCCGGCTCACTTTCGGCCGTTATGGTACCCTCCACCAGATCCACCACCCGTTTGACCAGGGCCAGTCCCAGGCCATTGCCTTCTTCTGAATGGGAGGTATCGCCCTGATAGAAGCGGTCAAAGATGCGACGGCGGGTTTCTTCACTCATGCCGCAGCCACTATCGCTGACTTTGATAATGGCCTGGTCGTCTTCTTTTCTGAGTTCAATTTTTACCGAACCGTCTTTGGGGGTAAACTTGATGGCATTGGTCAGCAGATTATTCCAGATAATTTCCATCAAACTTTCATCGCTGGTAATGACGACTTCATCCAGGTCGGCATCAAATTCGATGTTTTTTTCGTCAAATTTGTCTTCCAGCGCCAGCATGCAACAGCGCAACTGTTCATCCAGGGAGTAGCTTTCGGTCTGGATGATTTCCTGATTTTCCAGCTTGTTCAATTTCAGAATATTGGTCACTAAGGTGGATAGTTTCCGGGATGCCTCGACAATGGTATCAATATATTCCTGTTTCTCTTCCCGAGGCAGTTCTTCTTTTCGCAGTGCTGAGGCATAGCTTTGGATAATCGCCAGCGGTGTTTTCATCTCGTGGGATACATTGGCGATGAAATCGCTCTTTAAGGTTTCAATGGTAGCCAGTTCCTCCACCATCTTGTTAAAGTCATCAATCAGCACCTCGAGCTCATCCTTTTTGTGGTCTTTTCGCTGGGAATGAACGTGGACGGTGAAATCGCCAGCGGCCACTTTTCGGGCTGCCTGACCAATTTCCGTCAACGGCCTTTGAAATCCGGTATACATAATAAATCGGGTTCCAAGACTGACTATCAGTCCCATAAACAGGGCATAGGACATGCCTACCAGAGCCATGATCCAGGGATTGGTCTGATCCAGCATCTGCTGATTAAAAATCAGCACTTCCCCGGCACTGCAGATTAATACCACCCCAAAGACAATTAAAAATTCTTTCCAGAAGGGGCGCTTGGCATTGATCCGTTTGTCTTCCAGATTTTCATAGCGAAACTTCATCCTTTAATCACCGCCTTGTAGCCCAATCCCCGGACGGTCACAATTTCCACATCGTCACAGTCCGAAAGTTTATCCCGCAGTTTGGTGATCGAAACATCCACGGTTCGGGGCGTGCTTTCGGTGTCATATCCCCAAAACTCATCCATCAGCTGAGCCCGGGTAAAGGTGCGTTTGGGATAGGACAGCAGTTTGAAAAGAATATTAAATTCCCTTACCGTCAGCGAAACTTCCTCGCCGTTGAGATACGCGGTGGTTTCCTCTTCATTTAGAACCAATGAGCCGACTTCAAGCTTTCGCTCATTACGAATGTTGGCCCGTCGCAATAAGGCCGACACCCGCAAAACCAGTTCATCCATCTCGATGGGTTTTACCATGTAATCATCAATGCCCAGACTGTAACCTTTCTGTTTGGCAATCATGTCATCCCGGGCGGTCATAAACAGAATCGGAATGCTTTTGTCTTGCTTTCTAATTTCAGCAGCAAATTCAAAGCCATCCATTTCCGGCATCATGATGTCCGAAATAATCAGATTTACCGGCTCTTCCAAAATCCGATCAAAGGCCTCGGTGCCGTTCTTACAGCTGATGGCATGGTATCCGTTATCATTTAAAAATGAACAGACAATATAATTAAGTTTGACGTCATCTTCAACAACTAATATATTAATCATTTTTCTTTCTCCTAAATCCAAGTGTTCGGGACTATTATATCGTTATGGTGTTAAAGATTTGTTAAAGGGCCTGCTTTTGATTTTTACACCAACAGCTTTTCCACCTGCTCTTTCTCATCAAACAAGGTACATCCGCCATGGTTTCCGGCCTTGACGGCAATTTCCCGGAGATCCGCAAAATACTGGGAGCGCAGAACATCTTCAATTGAGTCACTTTTCAGATTCTGTTTAGCATGGGGTGAAAAGGGACAGGGCTCAGCATCGCCATAAGGATTGATATGAAAAAATCCCCGGCCGGAAGCTAGACAACCGCCCATTTCTTCCTCATCACCGGGAAACGACAAGACCACCATCCGACGAAAAGATTTTCTGAGTTCCAGACAAATCTCTTGAAGCTCCTTAATCTCCCGTTTATCCAGAATGAGGTGTTCCGTTCCGACTTCTACCGGGACATACTCTACATACAGGGTCACGCCACAGCCTTTATCCTCCAGTGCTGACAGAAACGATTTCTCGGTGACCAATGCCATGTTCTCTTTTGTCACCGTAATCGATGCCCCAAAGAGGATGTTCTCTTTTTTTAAGGCTGCCATGGCCGATTCAATCTGAGCATGAGTTCCAACTCCCCGGCGAGCATCGGTTTCTTCAGCATTGCCTTCAATGCTGAGAATGGGAATGAGATTGCGGTGCTGATCGAGGAATTCAACCGCATCATCGTCTAACATGGTGCCATTGGTAAATATCGGAAAAATTATGTTAGGATATTCACCGGCAAGTTCTAAAATATCACGACGTAAATAGGGTTCTCCCCCGGCCAGCAAAATGAATGCGACCCCCAGATCGGCAGACTGGTCAAAAATACTTCGCCATTGGTTGGTATCCAGATCCGCCTTGCCTGGCGTGGTTCCACATCCGCCGCCGGCTCTAGCATAGCATCCGGCACAACGCAGATTACATTGGGAGGCAATGCTGGCAATCAGAAAGGGCGGTACCTGCAAGCCCTTTTTTCCTTGCTGTTTCCGAATCGCGGTACTTTTTGCCATTGCCGGTAACATCCCCATCAAAAATGAACGTCCCCTACCATTGTTGAGATAGAATCGTCCCGCGGTTTTGATAATTTGTTTAATATTTTGGTCCATCATTACATTTAGATTCATCAGTTTTCCTCTTTTCTGATTTGATAAATCGACGCAAATTGTTCGATATGCGCCATCAGCAGGGCCAGTGCTTCGTCTTCTTTTTCCGGCATCATGTCATATTGACACAATAGTGTGTAGAACGGACCATAGAATTGTAAAGCAATGATTTGGGGCGGGCCGGCTTTGAACGTTCCCTGCCTGATCATCTCGCTAAACAAGTCGGTTTGAAACGTGATGGCATCATTAAAAAACCAATTGTATAATGTCTTGGCCGCATCATGATTCTTATACTGTTCAATCGTCAACATCCGGCGAAACTTCGATGCCTGCGGATCTTTGAGGAAAAACAGAAAGACGGCCTCGCAGGCTTTTTTAAGCCAGATCAGATCATTGCGACCATATTCCCGGGCGACACTCTCCATCTCGCCCTGAGGCAACCGGTAAAACGTCACGGTTTCTTCAAACTTCTGATTCATCCATGTAAGTAGGGTATCATAAATGGCCTGCTTACTGTCAAAATGCTTATAAAGTGAGCTGTCCTTGATGTCCACCGCCTTAGCGATTTCTTTTACTGTCACACTTTGATAACCTTTTACCGAAAAT
Source organism: uncultured Lachnospiraceae bacterium (assembly GCA_964510565.1). GTDB lineage: Bacteria > Bacillota > Clostridia > Eubacteriales > Eubacteriaceae > Acetobacterium. The sequence continues at coordinate 30,407 of CAZEBY010000020.1, forward strand.
AGATTCAGTGCTTCCTCTAATATTATTTCTCTGGTCTTGCGTTTTGTCATTGGTTCTCCTTAAACTTCTGCAAAAACTAAAAGCTAGCGTTCATTAGCTGCATTATAGCTAATGAACGCTAGCCTGTCAAGTCGTGTTTAGAGAACTTATTTTCAAAAAATCTACTGGCTTTTTTATATAAGTGCCCGCCAATCTGCCAGCGCCTGTTTCGATTTACCCGTCCTTAACCGTGGCGATCCGGTTATCGGCGGACTCAATAACACTCTGGGCCGCTTTCCGGCTGATTATGGCTGACCGTGACCAAAACACCGCTGCTCAGTAAAATCAAAGCGGCCTGATTACTTGCCGCTCCCATGGACAAATAAAAACTTCCTGATCCGCTGATAGTTGGATCAGGAAGTTTTTTTATGCACCAATCAGTTTGCTGATTCTGGCTAATTTTTCATCGATGTTTTTGTCCTGCTGCTGTTTGGGTTCTAAAAAATCAAAACTGTCAAGAATTTGATTACCCGTAAGACGGCTCTTTATTTTTTCAAAACACTTGTCTGCGCCACCGCCGCGATGGGTGGCTACCAAAATAATTTTCTTTCCGGTGATGTCATAATCTGCCAAAAATGTATTCAGCGGTGGCGCCAGGGTATCGGCCCAAATCGGGGTGCCGATAATCACCGCTTCATACTTTGAAAGATCAATCGTCGGATTGATGAGTTTGGGGCACTCCCCAAACTTTGCGCTTTTTCCGCCAATCACATACTTACTGATCTTCCCGGTTGGGTACTCTTTCTGCAGTTTCAGTCGATAAAGATCCACCGCTTCGTTTTTACCAATTTCTTGTGCGATTAAATCCATATTCCCTTCGAGCGAATAATAAATAACAGCCGTTTTCATTTTCTAGCCCCTTTCAAATTTTGGTTTTATCATCGTTTCATTCTTCTAATGCATTCGTCCTGAATCTTTCTTGTCCATTTAAAATTTCACTTTGCACTTCCGGATCAATTGTCGCAAACTCAAACACCGGCCGCCCCAGATAATAACCTTGAGCGTAATCAATGTCCATTTTGATGACAGTGGCCAAATCCATTGCCTCTTCTATGCCTTCGGCCACCACCTTAACGCCCTTGTGATGACAAAACTCGACCAGGTTGGCAACCAGATTTTGTTTGTCCGCATTGCTATAGATCCCCTGGATCATCTCCATATCAATCTTAATAATATCCGGCAACAGCGACAAAATTCTGATCTCATTGGAATAACCACTGCCAAAATCGTCCAGAGCAATCGCCATCCCGTTATTCTTGATATAATTGATTTTTTCCGATAAATGCTCGCTATTGCGACTATCTTCCTCAGTTACCTCAATGACGACCTGTTTAAAATACTGACGGTATCGTGTTTCGACCAGCTGATGATCTTCATCATTCAACCGTTGGCTGGGAATGCTGTTGATAAATATTTTGCGTTCACCAATCTCCTCGGCATGCTCATCAAGGGTCTGAAATGCCATCAATATGATCATCCGTTCCAGCTGCGCCAGTTTTGACTGGGCCGCCGCCACGGCCAGAATTTCCGTAGGATTTTGGAAATTATCCAGCAGTGGTCGCATCAGTGCCTCATAGGCATGGATCTCGCCGCTTTTTAAATCGACGATCGGCTGGAAAGCAAAGCGGATCAGCTGTTCATCGAGCAGACGATTGATCGCCTCGCGGTTTTCCAGCAGATAGGACATCTGCTGATAATAGTCCCGATTAAATTCAAATAAACGCCCCTTTTCCTTATGTTTCGCTTCGTACATCGCAAAATCCGACAGTTTCAGCAAATCCATGACGTTGCTGGCATCCTGGGGATACCAGGCCACCCCGGCCGAAAAGCGGATCTGATTCTCACTGCCATCTGGTGTGGTCAGTAAAAAAGACTTCCCATAGGGATAGAGCTTTTTGATTATCTCGCGCAGTTCATCCTGATTGCCGCAATCGTGAAGGTAAATGGCAAACTCATCCCCCGAGATCCGCGAAACAATGCCGCCAAATTGTTCAAAATAGCGAAAAATTTCACTGGCCCGGATAATCAACCGGTCCCCGACGTCATGGCCGAAATTGTCATTGATGTATTTTAGATTATCCAGATCAATGAAAATCATTGCCCCGATTTTATTGGGCTTATCTTTGATTCTGCGATTTGACTCCCGTTTTAAGGCGGTGTTGCTAAACAATCCGGTCAGCGCATCATAATCCAGTTCATTGGTTAACCGCCGTTTTTCTTCAATATCATCAGTGACATCCTGAATCACACCAACCAGGCCATTAGGCGACTTGGCCTCGAGAATTCGCAGCCACATCTGTTTTTCGGTATACACATCGTAATACGCATAGATATTTTCCTGATCTTCCAGTGGTTGCCGGGTCAGTTGCTGATAATAGTGGTGCCAATCCTCCCGGGAAATCAGACTACCGGGATCGAGATGGAGCAACCAATATAAAAAATCGGTCAAAATCACCTGGTTGCTACTGTCCAATACTTCGTAACCGCCAATCGGCAATAAGCTCAATTCCAAGATTTTTGAGGTGGTTTTGGAAACATTCAGCAAGCGCTGGTTCAGTAATTGCACAGCTGCTGTCAGGTCATCGACCTCACGCATCCCGGTTGGCTTGAAATAAATTTCATCATAGGGTGAAAGCTCGCGGACGTATTTTGACAACCGGGAGATCTTTCGGGTAAAAAAGTAAACCAGTACAAAGACGGCCCCAAAAGCCAGAATGGTGGTCAGTAAAATGCTGTAGATCAGCTTCTCCCGCACCGATGCCGAATTCTCTGATAAGACTTCACTGGGCACCAAACATGCCAGGGTCCAGTTTTGCTCAGCAAAAGGTGAATTGTCGCTATAGACCTTCAGTTCCCGGACTGACGCAACCATCGCTCCCAACTCTCCCAGCCGGGTTTCAAAAATCCCCGCATCCGATCCTTTGGTGAGCTGCAATTGCTCCCCGCTTTTTAGGTAGGTTTCGGCCAACACGCCACTGGGAATAAACCAGTCGAGATTCAGGCTCTGATCGGCCATTTGGGTGATCACATAAAAACTGTTTTGATACAGCAGATCGGAATCCGGCAGATAGTTCCGGGCAAAATAAGGCATGTCAATTTCGATGCCGATCACCCCATAGCCATTCCCATTTTCATCGAGGATCGGCATGGTATAGGTAACCACCTGCTGATTGTCTTGCAGCAGATCCCGGGGCGGGCTCCAGTAACCATAACGTTCCATTTCAGCGTTTTTAAACTGGCTGCTGGCCCAGATTGGTTTTTCATAAAAATCAAAAGCGCCATCCGCCTCTTCTGATGGCATATCCAGATTCCAGCGGATGCTGGTGGCCATGGTATATTGTTTTGACACGATCATCGGACCAATTTCCAGCAAATAGTTTGAGGTCGCGCTACTGCCCGGAGTGCTGTTGCGAATATATACCGCCGAATGTGCCGAGGGATTGCCTTTGTTAGCATTGGAACCATTTAAAACAAAGAAGGCCCCAGTTACCTGATTTTCTTTCAGGATGGATACCAACGACTGACTGGCCAGCAAAGCCGTCTCCTGATATGCCGAATCACTGCGATACAGACCCTCGGGGGGCGTGCCCTGTTGCCGGGCCAGCAAAATCAAGGCGGCATTCAGCGCTTCGGTCTCCCCAGCAACATTCGCAATCATCTGACCTGCCGACGCATCAAATGTTTCCTTGCGGGTTTCGGTGGTATTATTCAGCAATCGCAGGGCTTCAGCGTCCAGCATGGAAAAAACCTGGGTTACCCATAGCGCCGAAAGTAAGGCTAGACTTTGAAAGGTGACAATCAGCGCCAATAAAATATTTAACTGTCTTCGGAGTGTCCAGGTTTTTTTCATGCCAATTTCCTTATCGTATTTTTTCAGATTGTTTTATTTTTCAATATATGCGATGCCCGACGCATCCAGTTGGCTGCGAATCCCCATCAGCCATTCTTCAAATCGGGCATTGAGATCCAGTGCTGCCAATATTTCCGTTTCAGACAAGCCCCGAGCTTTTAAGGGCGCGACCTTTTGACGTCCGGATTCACCCATCGCTATCAGTGATTTTTCCAGCGTCGTCCGGACCTCATAGCTGCCTTTAAAAGGCAGCGAAGCATAAGTGTCCCGTTCCATGATCTGATCCAGGGCAATGTCGTAGACTTCAGCAATATTCTGATCGGCTACAGTTCCGGCACTTAAATCGTCCAATGAGGCTTTAAACGCTTCATTTTCATAGGCACCCGATTGCACCGGCAGGTAGCCGGTGGTCATCGCAAACTCAATATTTTGATCTTCGGCGGTAAACCATTTTAGAAAAACCGCTGCCCCTTCCTGCTTTTCCGGGGTGGAGTTCGCCACACTGATCCCGGCGCCCTGCTCGATGGCGTCAGAGCTGCCCCCGGTAAAAACCGGATAGGACAGTGCCAGAAAATCAATCGGCTGCTGGGTATTGTCTTTTTCGATCCAGGTTGGGAAATAGGCGGCACCTGATGACGAACCAACATAGGCTACCAGGTCCCCGGCCTTAATGTCGTCTGACCGGAATTTGCCGACCGCGTTGAAATAGCCCAGGCTCATGCCACCATAATAGGTATCAAAGATTTTTTTCATCACTTCCCGGTTTAACACCACCTGCTGATTTTCGCCATCAATGACTTCAACCCCCAATTGCTGATTGCCGATGATAATATAATTAGCCACCGAATCAACCCCCATCAGGCTTTTGCCATCTCCGACTGTTGCGGGTGTCTGGGCATCGGTCCACTTATAATAGGCCTGCGCGGCGGCGTAAATCCCTTCCCAGGTGCCAAGCTTATTGGCATCCAGACCATTGGCCGAAGCAAATGCATTCCAGGCGGTTTCATTGACATAGAGCAGCTCCGTGCTTTTGACAATCGGCAGAATTAACAGTTGCTCGCCGTCAAATTGGCCACTGCTTAAAAATTCGTCAACATAGAGGGCCTTTTCCGCCTCAGTAAAGTAATCGTTTAAATCGCATAGCTTACCCAGCGCATCAATTTCCAATGCCTTGTCGGGATAACAGGAAAACAGATCCGGCATCGCTTCAGCATTGATCACCCCATTGGCCGCATCCGTAACTGCTTTTTCGAGTTCCGCAACACTGCCTTTGGCAACCGCATTAACCACCACCCCTTTTTCGGAACCGACACTGGTGTTAAACGCGTCCACCGCTTTTTCCAGCGCAATCTTATTATCCCCCACATAATAATGCCACAGGGTAATCGAAACCGGATTTTTAGGATCGAGCGCTGTTTTTTCCCCGGTTGAGCAGGCTGTCAGTGTGATCAACACACTTAAAACCAGACAGACCAATTTAACTTTTCTTTTCATTTGCTTCTGTTACTCCTTTAATTAATAAATCGCTGGATTTTTACGCTGTCAATAACACTGCTAACACATGCGGATATTTTTCTGATTTTAGCTTTTTAATTTCTTAATTTTTTTGTAATTCTATTTCAGAAAATTTCTGTTATTTACTGAATATTTTATCAGAGGTTTGCCTCAAAGAAAAGAACTATTCCGCCACACCCCCAAAAAGACAAACGCCGATGCGGCATTTTTATCTGCAACATCGGCTCAAAGCAAAATTTTGTTGTAATTTCGGAGATTTCTCCTGTTGGTGTTTTGGTCTTTACTGCCAGATCATACTTTGACCAATGGCAATAATCCGCCACATCAGCGATGGTGATTTCTTCATTCAGGTTATCAATAATAAAATCAATGGCTTTGCTGACGCATTCATTTCTTAGCATCGTTTTGTCGTTATTCCCGGATTAACGCATAGAGTTTCATATCCTCTATCTGACCATTTTTGACAGCATTTTTTCTGAGGATTCCTTCCGGCTGGAAGCCAGCTTTTTTAAGAATACGGCATGATCCCAGATTTCTAGCAAACGGTTCCGCAAAAATCCGGATGATATCGGTTGTTTCAAAAATCAGTTTACAGATCTGTTTAACCGCCCGGGTTCCATGTCCCTGACCCCAATCGGGTTCAGCAATGTAATACCCCAGTTCGGCCGTTCGAAAATGGATGTTTTCTTTGCGAAACACCCCAATGCTGCCAATGACCCGAATGCCATCGGTAACGGCATATGCAAAGATTTGGTCTTGATCGGCATCCAGCATGGCCTTTATATATCCTTTTGCATCGCCAACGGTATAGGGATAGGGCAAGCCGTCCCGCAGATTCGCCAAAATTTTCGGGTTGTTCAGCATCTCTGAAAGTGGCTCTGCATCTGTCATTTTCCATTTGCGTAGGGTCGTTTTCAATTAACCTTCCTCCTCATTCCAGCGATAGCGTTTATTTTTTCGCAAAGTCTCAAGATCACACTGCAAACAAAGGCCGTTGTGACAACAAACGGGTTCGCCACATTTAGGACATGCCCACCGCTCTTTTTCGCTTTTTAGAAACGCCGCCATCCCATTTTTCTGGAGCGCCTGCAGATTTTCAATCATGCTCATATGATATTTGGTTCGATAACGCTTATCAAGTCCCTTTAGGCGCTTGCAGGGAAACGCTCTGCATTCATAACAAAAACGAACCTGGCCATTTTTTAAAAGCTCACAACGGTCACCCATATGGGTGCAGTTTTCGCCCCTTGGAATACAACCGGGGCAGTATTTCCGATTAAAACCCTGTTTTTTTAAATCATATTTTTTCATTTGATAGGCGACACATAAGCTGCAATTCATGCCGCAGGGGGCAATCAGGTTTTCTTCCATACAAATCACCTCTTATTAATTAGAATCTACTGATTTAATTGCCTGTTTCACGCTTTACCCTATTTCTTTCAGTGATTAGCCACACAATCTATCCAATCAAAAGAAATGCTGGTTTAATCACTTGCTGATGCATACCAGCAAAGCGTAAAAGAAAAGCTTGCAGAAATCATTCAGGCAAAGGGTCATCTTGACCGAAAAAATTGCTGATCATCCCGAAGAATGGGTGCAACAAGCCGAAGAATTTTTCAATCGTTAAAAACCGTGAGCTCTGAAACGTTTAATTGTTAGCTTGAAAATATTATCCACTCTTAACTTAAGTCAATGAAATACGATATCTGCTATGCTAAGATGCTTCCATCCAAACAAGGAGGTAATTAGTTAAGTGTTTAAAACAGAAAGAATATCGCCAAGAAAAGCTGCTGTCATCGTTGGGGTGGCAATGCTGATGATTGTAATATGTGCCGGATTTGCCTTTGGATTTGCTCACTCCAGCCTGGTTATAGTAGGGGATGCTGAAACAACCGTTAGTCAACTTCTAGGAAATCTGCCCCTTTTTCGGGCTGAGGTTTTCAGTTGGTTTCTGATTCTTATTTTCGATATTATTATTGCCTGGGCGTTATCCATTTTTATGAACCAAATTGACCCGCACCTGGCTTTACTGGGCGGCTGGTTTCGATTAAGCTATTCCCTTATTTTAGGCATTGCTATTTCAAATTTAATTCTAGTTTCACTTTTATTAAGTGACCCTCTTTATTCAACATTTGCGGAAACCAATCAATTGACTGCTCAAGTCACACTGTATCTCAATGCCTTTGATTGCGTCTGGTCGCTGGGATTAATTGTTTTTGGTCTCCATTTGTTAATTGTTGCTTATCTGATTTTAAAATCAGACTTTATCCCCAAATTCCTGGGGATCCTTTTAATAATAGCAGCTTTAAGTTATGTTCTGATTCACTCAATGTATTTGTTTCTGCCCCAGTATGAAACCACAACACAGCTGATCGAAAAGATTTTAAGCCTGCCGATGACCGTCGGTGAATTGGGTTTTGGGCTCTGGCTATTGATAAAAGGCGGCAAGATAGCCCCTACAATCAATTAAATGCTAGCAATTACTATCCAGGGATAACCGCTTCTTAATTCTACTCAATGATTCAGGCGTTATTCCAAGATAGCTTGCCAGTTGATGCTGCGGCACCCGATTGATCAATCCCGGTCTTTGTTCTACTAAACTGCGATACCGCTCTTCCGGGGTTTCGGCGATGAACCTGGCGCTGGCGTCCTGAGTTTCGCCAAAACTCAGTTCCAACATCGATCTTGTAATATTTTGGAGCGCCGGAAATTTGTTATACATTTCTTCTTCCGAAGCCATATCGCCAATCAGCACGGTGGTATCTTCTACACAGGACAGCGAATAATCCGAAGGTTGTCTTAGCTTATAGCTTTTAAACATCGTTACAGATTGTTCCTCGGTAAAAAAATTATTGGTTACTTCTTTGCCATCCTCCCCATTGCGGTATTGCCTGATACAACCATTCAATACCAGATAACACTTACTCGAAATATCCCCCTGCCGCAGCAGGATTGTTCCTTTTTGATAGCTTTTAACCACCATACCTCCCATGATTTCCTGCAATTCCACTTTATTAAAATTTGTATATTTCTTCATAAATTTTATTAAATGAATGTCCATTGTCTTCATTCCTTTTCATCTTTATGTCTGATGTTTCGTTTTTTCAAGTAAATAGACCCTCATCCGATTGGTACTGCAAGCTTAGCATACATCATCAATAAACTCATCCCAATGATGGCGACGTAGGGCGAATACTTGTAAAGCGGATCTTTGAGCAGCTCGATGAACATAATAAACAGGCCAACCAGAAAAGCCACCCAGCCGAAATTAAAAAACACCGCTCTTAATTGCGCACTTTCCCAGGGCAACCTGATCAGATTCAGATAAGTCGAATGTGAAAAACAGATCAAAAAACAGGCCAAAGCCACAAAGGCATTTGACAATCTGATTGCTGGCTCACACGCTTTTGTCGTTCTTGATAAATTGATCAGATAAGCGATAATAATCGCCGCTGCGCTGATCAGTAATAAGTCATTCATCTTCACTCCTCCAATTTTGACCTTTTCTATCTAAAATCAATCCCTTCGATCAGGGTTTTTCAGTTTTAATCCAACCATGCTAATGGTTTTTTTATTGTATCATGTAGTTGCTGACATGACAAACAAAACGTCCCTTATTATTCACTTAAACCTAAAAAGAGAGCGCATTATTATACGCTCTCTGTGGTTGTCGATAAACTACCGGTTATTTAATTGAGGCCTCATAAATCGATTGGATCGATTCATCCAATACCATGTTAAATGCTTCATCGCTTTGATCCGCCTTGAGACCTTCAGTCAGGGCTCTTGAGAAGCTGGCAATCAATTTAGGATTTTTAGCCAGTTTGACATTGGACTCTTCTCGGGAATAACCGCCTGATAAAGCAACCGTTCTGATGACATTGGGATGGGCAATAACCTCCTGATAGAAATTATCAACATCGGGGATGGTCAGCTTAAACATCACCTGACAGCTTGGCTCGAGGGCTTTCAGGTGTTCAAGAATTTCTTGTTTGAGCATTGCTTCGGCTTCGGCTTTGTTGGGGGTATGAATATCGACCTCCGGCTCCAGAATTGGAATAAATCCAGCTGCTACAATCGCCTGGCCCACTTCAAATTGCTGATCAACGATCGCTTTGATGCCAGCTCGGTTGGCTTCTTTGATCACTGAGCGCATTTTGGTTCCAAAGATATGACGTTCTTT
>CAZEBY010000021.1:0-36190 GCA_964510565.1 uncultured Lachnospiraceae bacterium
GCGCAATCACCTCTTTGGCAATTTCTTCCTGGGTCAGTTTCTTGCGGCTGATATTTTTATTTTTGGCGTGATAGGGACAGTAGATACAGCCATTCACACAATAATTTGAGAGATACAGGGGCGCAAACATGACAATGCGATTGCCGTAAAACTTATTTTTGATCTCCATCGCCAGTTTGACCAGCTGATTGTTTTGTTCTTCCAGCTCACAGGCCAGTAAAACCGCCGCCTCCCGGTGGGTCAAGCCCTTAAAGGTGCCAGCTTTTTCAATGATTGCATTAATCAGGGCTTGATTTGTTTTATTTTCATCCGCATAGGCAAGGGTATCGAGAATTTCCTGGTTATCAATAAATTCAATTGCTTTTTTTGACATTACGTTATACATATTACACTCCTAAAGTTTTATTTTTGTATGAAATCAGTTCTTCTATTCTTCGGGGTAATCCCCCCGGTGAGTTAAAATCTCATAGCCAATTCCCTCCACCCGTTTACTTAAGCAAACCCGGCATTCAGCGGCTTCATCGCCGGTACAGATTTTATTATCATACAGGCTATAGTCTTTCCGGACGGATACCGGTGACAGGTTGGGCATGACCACATTGGCACCAGCCAAAATTCCCGATTCCCGACCGTTCGGATCAATCGTTCCCAGCGCGGTGGTGGCTGGAATCAGGGCTTTTGGTAACATCAGCCGCAGGATTGAAATCAGCAGCAGGGTTTCTTCCAGGGTGCCGGGCCTGGCATCTTTATATGGGGTGTGCTGATGGGGAATAAATGGTCCGATTCCGATCATCTGCGGGTTCAGTTCCTTAATATAAACCAGATCCGCTACCAGATTTTCTACCGTTTGATGGGGCGATCCAACCATAAAGCCGGTACCGACCTGAAAACCGATTGCTTTGAGATCCTGGAGGCATGCTTTACGATTTTCCAGCCGCAGTTCGCGGGGATGCAGTTTTTGATAGTGCGCTCCGATAGCCGTTTCATGCCGCAGCAGATAGCGATTGGCTCCGGCATCAAAAAATGCTTCATAGACTTCCCGGGGCCGTTCTCCTAACGACAAGGTAATGGCACAGTCAGGGTACCCCGCTCTGATTTTTCCGATCAGTGCCACCATCTGCTCATCGGAAAAACCGGGGTCTTCGCCACCCTGCAACACAAAGGTGCGAAAGCCTAAATCGTATCCCAGGGCACAGCAATCAAGGATTTCTGCTTCACTCAAGCGATAGCGATGAGCTTTTTCATTACCCCGGCGGATGCCACAGTAATAGCAGTCATTCTTGCAATAATTGCTGAATTCAATCAGTCCCCGGACATAGACTCCCGTGCCAAAGCTTTCCTGAGCCACTCTCCTGGCCCGATTGGCAAGATCCGCCCGCAACTCCGGGGTGTTATTTTTTAGCAACCAGGAAAATTCGTCCCGCTTTAAAAATTGCTCTTTTTCCAGTTTCGCCGTGATATTATTCATGATTTTCATTCGCTTCTTCACCCTTCGGCAATTTTGAATAGACGGTTTTAATATTCACACCATCAATCATTCCCAGCTTTCCCGACAGGGAGCTGATGATATTGGTCGACGCATCGACCACGACACTGATTACCGAAACGTTGCGCTGCTGATAGGGAATGCCCATTCGCCCGACGATATACTCCCCATAATCATGGAGGACATGGTTTAGTTTCTCGACGGCATCTTTTTTTTCAACCACAATCGCAATCAGTCCAATTCTTTTATCCATCTCATTCTCCTTTTTCACCTTCTTTTTTAACAAGCTACCCACAACATCCTCAAAAAACAGAAAACCCTGTACCAAAGGGCACAGGGAAACACGCAAATAACCAATTCATTGTTATAAATGAAATGGATGAATGACACATGATTCTCTCGCCTTTCCATTAGGGACGAACCCGGATGGTATCAGTACGATAACTTTGTTTTTATTTTACTAAGTACTTTGCATACTACTTCGCTAAATACTTTGGCCGCTTTTCCAGTTTGCTGTCAGAATCCGAGTTTTCATCATCTTTCAGTTCACTGTTGTTGAAAAGGATATCATATAATGATTCAATCTTCAATGAAAAACACAGGGAAAATTTTGTCACGATTCCTCCACTGATCCCGAATTAATCAGCCGAAAGTAAAAAAAGGCCATTATTTATTGCCCGCCCGGTTTGATCTGAAGGTTTGACCGGACCACGGTTAAATAGTAGCCTTTTAAATGTTTGTTTTACTTCTTGATTAAATCAGATTATGAATAAATAAACCGCTTCTTAATTTGGGTTCAAACCAGGTCGACTTAGGCGGCATCAGCAGATCGGCATCGGCAATGTTCATCAACTCTTCGATCGACGTCGGGTACATTGAGAAAGCCAGCACCATATCTTCGTTAGCCCGACGTTCCAGTTCTTTTAAACCCCGGATACCGCCGACAAAGTCAATCCGTTTGTCGGTCCGGATATCACCAATTCCCAAAACTGGGACCAGGACATGGTTTTGCAGGATGGCCACATCCAGTGAATTAACCGGATCCGCCGGATCATAGACCCCTTCTTTAACCGTCAGCAGGTACCATTTGCCATCGACAAATAAACCAAAACTGCCTTTTTGGGGTGGACTCACGGGTTCCGTATCTTTCGGTGTTACCTCAAATTTCTCCGAAAGTGTCTTTAAGAACTCCTCAACGCTCAGTCCATTGAGATCCTTGACCACCCGGTTATAGTCCATGATATACAGCTGCTCATCCGGAAATAATACCGACAGGAAATAGTTAAACTCCTCTTCGCCCGTATAATTGGGGTTTGCCTCCCGACGCATCAGACCAACTTTAACTGCCGAAGCCGAACGATGATGGCCATCGGCGATATAGAGATTATCTACCTGACCAAATTTTTCAACCAAGCCCTCAATTACCGCCGCATCATCAACCACCCAGGCCCGGTGGGTAATCCCATCGTCGGCAACAAAGTCATAAACCGGCTGATGGGCATTACGCCAGCTGTCCACCATGACGTTAATGGCATCCTGAGCCCGGTAAGTCAGAAAAATCGGTCCGGTATTGGCATTACAGGCATCGACATGTTTAATCCGGTCTTCTTCTTTATCAGCCCGGGTCAGCTCATGTTTTTTAATGGTATTATCCAAATATTCATCGATGGCGGTACAGACGACCAGTCCCACCTGGCTGCGGCCATTCATAATCAGCTCATAAATATATAGGCAATCCTGAGTATCCTGAGTCAGGGCTTTGCGATGAAACAGTTTTTCAAGATTTTTTCTGGCGGTTTCATATACAAACGGGTCATTGATCTTGATTCGCGGATCCAGGGTTGTTTCCGGACGGTCAACCCGTAAAAAAGAATCCAGTTTGCCTCGGGCGGCAATGGCTGCTTCTTCCCGATTATAGACATCATAAGGCAGGGCTGCCACATCTTGAGCTTTTTCCGGCAGCGGACGCACCGCTTTAAAGGGTTTGATTGTTGCCATTTTTTCCTCCTATTTTTAAATAAAGAAGTGGCTTCATCTTAATGAAGACCACTTCTTTGTCGTATAGCAATTATTTTAAAATCCGTACTCGGGTGACACCTTTAATCGCTTTTAACGCGTTTTTTACATCCTCGCCAACATTGCTGTCAACGTCGATCATGGTGTAGGCCCAAGCGCCTCTGTTTTTGTTGGTCATCACCGCAATATTCAGGTCATGATCCGCCAAAATTTTGGTGATTTGTCCCAGCATGTTCGGCACATTGGCGTGGTTCACGGTAATGCGGGCTTCAGCCTCACAAACGCCCATATTACAATCCGGATAATTGACTGAATTGATGATATTCCCATTTTCCAGATATTCTTTTAATGAATGAATGGCCATTTCAGCACAGTTTTCTTCACTCTCTGGGGTTGACGCCCCTAAGTGTGGAATATTGATGACATTTTTCATTTTCAACAAGCGTTCATTGGGGAAATCGGTAATGTAGGTCGCGACAATCCCTTCCTCAATGGCGTTTTCCAAAGCATCGTAATGTACCAGTCCGCCCCGGGCAAAGTTAAGCAGTCGCAGCCCTGGTTTAGTGTCTTTTAACAGCTCGGCATTGACGTAGTCTTTGGTTTCATCCATATAGGGAATATGCAGTGAAATGTAATCGCAGTTTTTAAAGATTTCTTCTTTGCTGACGGCCCGTTTAACTTTGCGGCTTAAACCCCAGGCATTATCAATTGAAATGAACGGGTCAAAACCATAAACCTTCATGCCAAAATCAACGGCCATATTGGCAACCAGCACCCCAATGGCACCTAAACCAATCACGCCCATTTTTTTGCCGTATAATTCAGGACCGCCAAAAGCGCCCTTACCCTTTTCAACCAGCGCAGGGACTTCGTCACCCTTATCCGCCAGCGTGTTTGACCAGGCAATCCCGTCAACAACCTTACGTGAAGAGATCAGCATCCCGGCGATCACCAGTTCTTTTACCGCATTGGCATTGGCCCCCGGCGAATTGCAGACCACAATGCCCTGTTCAGAGCACTTATCCAGCGGAATGTTATTAACCCCGGCGCCCGCCCGGCCGACAAATTTAACGGATGCGGGAATATCCATATCATGCATTTTATAGCTGCGTAGTAAAATTGCATCAGGATTTTCCGGCTGATCTAGAACGGTATAATTTTCACCTAATAATTTTAGCCCTTTTTTTGAAATATTATTAAGGGTCTGAACTTTATAATTCACTGTAGTCATTCCTTTCTTAGTGAAAACACCTAGGCGTTTTCTTTTTCAAATTTCTGCATGAAATCAATCAGGGTATCAATCCCTGCCATTGGCATGGCATTGTAAATGCTGGCTCGCATCCCACCGACACTACGGTGACCCTTCAGGTTTTCCATTCCGGCTTTTTTACTTTCTTTAACGAATAGCGCATCTAATTCGTCAGATCCAGTCACAAACGGCACATTCATGAGTGATCGATCTTCCGGCACAACAGTTCCCTTATAAAGCTTGCTGTTGTCGATGAAATCGTACAGTTTTTGAGCCTTTTCTTTATTGATTGCTTCCATTCCGGCAACCCCACCGTTTGCTTTAACCCATTCAAAAACAAGTTTGCAGATATAAATGCTATAGCATGGCGGAGTATTGTAGCAAGAATCATTATCGGCATGAATTTTATAATCGAGCATGGTTGGCGTAAAGTCTTTCGCATGACCCAGTAAATCTTTACGAATGATCACGGCGGTGACACCAGCAGGTCCCATATTTTTCTGAGCGCCAGCATAAATCAGGCCAAATTTAGAAACGTCGTAAACTTCAGATAAGATATTAGAAGACATGTCCCCAACCAGTGGCACATTTCCGGTATCCGGAATATTTTCAGGTTTAAATCGCGTTCCATAAATGGTGTTATTGACGCAAATATGGAAGAAATCAGCATCCGGTGTAAAATCCTTGGGATCCACCTTCGGGATGTAGGAAAAGGTTTTATCCTGGGATGATGCAATAACCTTTGCTTCTCCATAACGGGCTGACTCTTGATAAGCTTTTTTTGCCCAACTGCCGGTAATCATAAAATCGGCTTTATTAGTTTTTGAAAAAAGATTCAATGGTACCATGGCAAATTGAGTTGATGCTCCACCTTGTAAAAACAGAATCTCATAACTGTCTGGAACATTCATCAGTTCCCGGTAGAGATTTTTAGCGGCTTGTAGAATATCATCAAAATAGGATGATCGGTGACTCATCTCCATAACGGACATGCCAGCATCTCCATAGGATACCATTTCAGACCCAGCTTTTTCCAGGACTTCGAGTGGTAAACAAGATGGTCCAGCTGAAAAATTATAAACTCTTTTCACTTTTAATTTCCTCCTTAAATCGTGTTTTTGGTGTGAATGTAATTCTCTGAAAAAATTACTTCTTGCTATTATATGTTAAATGTTTGTCAAATGCAAGATTTTGTATTAAATTTTATGTAAAATTTATTGCTTGTTGAAATTTTCTATTCAATTATTACTGTTGTCTTAGCCGGTGTGATCGATTTGACCAGAGACTGGGATAAATTGGTCTGAATCGACAATTCATATTCCTCCGCCCCCAAATTGGCACAATCAACAAAGGCTTCAATTTGAGCTGCGTTTAAACTGTTCAGAATGCTGCTGGCACCTTCTAATTTAACAACTACCCGGGAGTCTTTTATTTTTGAAGCAATCAAACCATTTCCCAGATTCCTGACACTGACCTTGTCAATTGTAAAGCTCTTTTCCACCGGAGTTTCAATGGCCACTGTCACCTTGACTTTTCCACTGTCATCAAGGAAATAACATCCCGACGGCGGTGTAAGATTAATCTCTTTGGTAAAAGTTTTGGACTGACCCGATACATTGATGGGATCCATGGGAATGCTCTCAATGGTATTAAGCAGGTCTTCTTTGGCTCCAATTAAGACCTTGGAGGG
Organism: uncultured Lachnospiraceae bacterium; assembly: GCA_964510565.1. Classification (GTDB taxonomy): domain Bacteria; phylum Bacillota; class Clostridia; order Eubacteriales; family Eubacteriaceae; genus Acetobacterium. The sequence continues at coordinate 6,442 of CAZEBY010000021.1, forward strand.
TTCAACCTGTACTCCAGTGACAATATAACCACTGGCAGGGTCACCGGTGGTCGAGGGAATAATCCCCATTGATTTTGTTTTCCCGAGGATGATTTCTGCTTCCACGACGTTTGGCAGGATCTCCAGATCGGTGATCGGATTCCCGGCTGAATCATAGGCGGTTACTTCCAGATTTTGAATCGTATCTTCTTTTAGTCCATTGACATTGGTCGTTGCTGTCATTTTATCAATCCGGGCGATGGACTCTTCCGGGCCCTCGACTTCCACCTTTTGCTGAGATTTTGCCGAGATTACTGCCAGATCATTGGCCGGTTTTCCCTCGAGAACAATATCCACGTCCATGTCTTCTTTAATAATACTGTCCACGTCAATTTGAAGACTGGTCGGATTCATACTGCTGATAATTACCGAATTAGCCAGCCCTTTCACTTCCACATCCAGATCGTACGTTCCTTTGGCTTCGATATCCCCGAGATCTATCTCAGCGGTAATTTCTTTCATGTTAATATTTCTGAGGTTTTTATCTGTACCCTTGACCTGCAAGTTGAGATAATAGTTTTTATCATCGGCCAGCACCAGGTTTTTTTCCGTCAGCGCTTCAACGTTTGTTATGGTAATTGGAATGCTGTTAAAATCTTGGGTAATCAGCATATCCGCATTGCCATTGACCATAAACCAGAGCGTCATGGCAATGCCCACCGAAGCAATCATCCGAAATAATCGTTCATGCAAGGATATCTTCTTCTTATTTACTGCCATCGATTCTCCCCCACAGTTTATTGACCCACCCACTGTCGATATTACTTTCTTCACTGACGGTATAATTTTCCAGGATAATCTGCTTGAGCACCTCAATGATGATATCCTGAAACAATGTACCTTTCGACGCATAGGAAATCTGTCCGGTTTCTTCCGAAACAATAATAACCAGGGCGTCGGATTTTTCAGTCATGCCCAAACCAGCCCGGTGTCGGGTTCCCAGTTCACTGCTTAGATCACGGTTGTCCGAAAGCGGCAGCAAACAGCCCGCTGCCCGGATTTGTCGCGCCCACAGTTTAATAATCACCGCACCGTCATGGAGGGGACGATTAGGCGTAAAAATATTTTCCAACAACTCCGTGCTGATGTCCGAATCCAACTCCGTTCCGGTTTTTACAATATTATTTAATCCGGTATCCTTCTCCAGCACAATCAGGGCTCCGATATGTTCACAGGATAATTTTCCCACAGCCTTAATAATCTTGTCCACATCAGCTTCCAGAAAATCCATCGAAGGTTTCTTCATCATCTCTTTAAAAATCCGGTTATTTCCCAATTGCTCCAGAGCTGAACGGAATTCCGGCTGAAATACCACCACAATGAAAATAAACGCCCAGGTAAAGGCGCTTGTAATAATCAGGTTCAGGGTAGTAAAGCCCAGCCATTCACTGATGGGAGACAAAAAAAGCAACACAATCAAGCCTTTAAAAACCTGCTCTGCCTGGGTTCCCCGGATCCACATCAATAACCGGTAGACAATAAAAGAAATAATGACGACCTCGATAATACTGGCGACAGTAATTCTTGATTGTATATATAATAAAAATTCTTCCATTTTAAATCCCTCGTTCATTCGTTGCTATCAATTATACACTAATAAGGTCATCCCGTGAAAGAGAAATTGGATTTTTTGATGTGATTCCAGTCGGCATTAAGAAATGTCTTAAGGGAGACTTGTGATAGCCATGCTAAAATCTAACTTAAATTGAAACCTTCCAATCTTTTGTAAAGAACAAGGAGATCATTGGTATGAAAAACCACCTGTTTTATTTGTTACCTAAAAGCGAAACTGTTTTTTTAACCAACACCGATTCATTTAATCAAGCTTACAATATGTTTGTCATTACGAATTATACGGCTCTTCCGGTTATTAACAAAAAAGGTCAATATGTGGGCACCATCTGTGAGGGTGATCTGCTCCGGGCTTTGTCGCTGAGTCTTACCCATCCCGAAATTGATTTGGCGTCATTTGAAATCAAGGATATCGATTTCAAAATTAATCTGGAAGTAGCTCGGATCAATGAAAGCTATGAACATCTGGTGGAGCTGGCCGTCAAACAGAACTTTATTCCACTTGTTGATGATCAGGGTATTTTTATCGGGATTCTCCGCCGTCAGGAACTGATCAAAGAACTGATCAATTTTTTATCGGATAAGGTGGCTGAACAAGAAGCCGGCTAAGCCACTATTTCAGCGATCGAAAGCCAACTAACAAGTCATATCTCCCCCGGTCAGACAAGGCTGATCAGGAAAATGCTGGAAAGACTTTGTTAATTGGCTTTTTTAGTTGCTACGATTTTGTTTTTAGTCGTTTTAACACTGCCTGCCCGCTTCTGTGACAGGGAATAACTTCGGCTTTGAGCAAAGCTTGATAACCGCTGATAAAGCGATCTAACGGCAGACCAAGGAGGTTTTGCCGCAACGTTTCATCCAGTAAGAAGCACGCCAATTCCTGATAAACTGCAGTTCCTACTTGTTTATCAAGTGCCAGCATCGGTAGAATCCGCTGTACGATGGCCAGATCAATGACCTCCCGTTCATTAAATAATCCCTCAGCGCCGCTGTTTATCCCATATGCCAGGATTTCATTTTTCCCCCGATAACCGATCGGGCATCCATACTCAATTAACAGCTGTTGTACCCCATTTAGCAAATTCATCAGTCGCTCCAGGATTTCCGGCAAGCCCTTTGCCTGGCTATGAATTTTAAAAGCACTGTTTTCCCAGTCACGATTACCAGCCGGACTGCCATAATCGGGAAAAATCCCGATTTCAACCACCGGCATTTGGATCAAATTACCACTGTCAATAACCCGTTCCGGGATCGGAAAACTCCCAAGCCCTTCATTGATGGTGGCGATAATATAAAGGTTATCCGGAAAACTCAAGCTACCGTATTCCCGGAATGCCGTGATATCTGATCCAAAATCTTCCCGGGTTAAAAAGGGCTCCTTGTTACCATTAACCCCTTCCAGCAACAGCTGCAGATATGCTTCTGTCGGTGACTGATCCATTTCATCCAGCAGAAAAAAATGGGGTTTATCCGGATATTCTTTGGTAACCTTCAACATTTGCATGATGGGGCCGGGGATAAAATGTCCCCGACTATCCAGGTGGCCCAAAAGCGGTGCCGGATCATCCCAGCCTTTCCCTACCAATAGCCGTTTAAAACGGCCATTTTCCGGAGTAGCGCCGACTGCCTCGGCAAAAAGTCGGGGAAAGCTTGTTTTGCCGCTCCCCACCCGACCCTTAATCATCACAAAGGGTTTTGATTTTAACGACAGGTAATAGTTCTTGATTAATTCAGTCGGATAATAGTAGCCTTTACTACCCATTTTGGCTTGAACCAACTGCAGCGCCGGACTAAGATAATCATTTTGGATCGGATGGCGTCTCAACGTCCGAGTCAGATTAGCGACTGCTTCAGTTTCAGACTGGTCAAAGATATTTTGCGCGGTCGCTTGCTCCGCTTCAGTTGCGGTCAGCTTACAATCAGTCCCGGTTTCACAGGTAGTTTTCTGTTTTTCAGATGATCGACTATCTGCTTGCGACGCTGACTCGCCCGCTTCTTCCCGATCAGATAAAGTCTCTGCCTGATTTTGACTTTCTTGCTGATCTGTCGAATCAATGATGTTTGCTGTTTCACCGCGTTCCAGATCAGCTAAGGACTGTTCTTCTCCGTCATCCGCTGTTTGACTGTGTAAAATTTCTTTGCTTATAATCTCTTCATTGGGAAGAATTGCATCGAGATCTTCAACGGTCACAACAAAACTTTCTGTTTGTGTTGACCCGGTAGTTTCCTCCAGTTTTTTTTCAGTCATTATCTGATCCGTTCCGACTTCGATGATCTGGCCTGCCATCACTGTTTTAACTGCCACCCGGGTATTCAGGTTGTCACTTATTTCTTCAATTGATTCATCACTGACCGGGGATGGCTCAACACCCTGATCAGCAGTTAAACACCATTCATACAATTTTATGAAATCTTCAAATTCTTCTGCCAGCACCTCATCTTCCGGCATATCCGTTTCGGTATATTCCCGATAACAGACAATCCCGAACACCAGGCTGGCATTAGCCAGTAAAACCTCCTTGTGATTGGTTTGATAGTTTCCCGTTGCTAACCTTTTTCGGTATTCGGCCGCTTGCTCCGAAAGACTTCGAATACCCATTCCCTCTTTACCATAGACAATTGCCAAATAAAGTTTGCGGCTATCCTTCGCCAGCAGATAAGCCAGATAAAGGTCCTCATGATTAATCCGCTGATTTTTTACTTTAACCCAGGGAATTTCCGCCCATTGAGTGTCGCCGGCAAACCCCTGCACCTGATAATGGCCAGATCGGATTGTTTCAAAGCTCTCAATCAATTTGGGAATTTCTTCATTAATTAAATCCTTAAAGGAAAAACGAAAGTCCCGGGGATAATAATTGGGATAGCCGGTAATCCATTTGATCAGCAACTCCCGAAGTCCCGATGCTGCTGGCGTGAGATTTAAAGAAATTTCACTTTCTTTAGAATCATCACTTTCGGTTTCTTCATCTTTTATTATTAATCGCAGACTAAAAACATCATTGATTTTTGTCAATTCCAGCCGCGGCGTTTGGGCTACTTCCGGATCACCCTGAAACCAGGACTCATAGTCCGGAAAGGCCTCTCCCAGTTTGCGAATCAGTACCTTACTCCATTTCAGTGCTACATTTCCATCTTCCGCTTCCAGATAAGCCGGGTATTCGCGATTCTGGTAAATAATTGCCAGCCGGTCTCCCACACTGCCAAAAAAAATGTGCAACTCTTTTGGAATAACCATCTCTATACGTTTAAAGTCGGTTAGTTCCATCGTTTTAATAACTCGCTCTGCTCCTATTAATTCCCAACTCATTGCTTCTGCCTTTCTCGATTCTTGCTCATTGAAGTAGGTATTTTTTATCAATTGGCATCGGTATCATTTTGGGCGGCAACTGTTTCTTTGCTTTCAGCTTCCCGTTTCATCTGGGTTTCTTCGCGCAGACGCCATTCGTTTCGCATTTCTTCGGCAATTCTTTGCTGTTCAGCTTCATAGGTTTGACGCTTTTCAAAAAGCAGAACCAGTTCTTCCGGTATCACGGCTCGTTCATGTTCAGCCAGGGTCGTGCCTGAACTGCTGATAAAATACTGACGCTCGCCGGGACCCTGAAATTCAACAAAATAGATACTCTGATTTTTATCCAGCATTAAAGTGCCCTGATGAACCATTACCTGGAGGGTTGGACCAAATATCGTTGCTTTAACACAAGCGGTTGTCCAACCGGTAAACTTCATGCCATCGTACTTGGGCATCAAGTGGTTCAGCTTATCAAAAAACTCCCGTTCCAGCCGCCAGTCGTCATTAATGGAGATGATCACGGCGGCCGTGCGCTCGGGTATATGAATCTGTACGAAGCCATCTTTTAATCGGTTCTGGTCGACGTAGCTTCGGACATTTGCGGTAATATCGATCAGTTGTTCACTGCTTGTGGTCTCAATTTTATTGGTTTTCATTGATGCTCCCTGATTTGTTGATTTTTTCGTTGTTTGGAGATAATTGGGGGTATATCATCCATTATAAACGATTCAATTTCAAAAAACAAAAACATATCCATCCATCTGTGATAAATATTTGCATTCCAACATCATTATCGGATAAGAATTCTAGGCGACCGGTTCTAGATATGTTAAAATGATTGAAAGCTATTATTGTATTGAAAGGAATCATTTATGTATTATTATTTAAGTTTGCTTTTTGTTTATTTTATTCTTTATTCCATTATCGGTTGGATGTGTGAGGTCGTGTACTGTTCAATCCCGGAAAAAAAATTTATTAACCGCGGCTTCTTAAATGGACCCTATTGCCCGATTTATGGCGTCGGTGCACTGATTATCATCATGTTCCTGATGCCTTATGTCAGTGACCCGATCCTGGTTTTTTTCATCGGGATCATCCTAACCAGCACGCTGGAATACATTACCAGCTGGGGGATGGAGAAGCTCTTTCATGCCAAATGGTGGGACTACTCGGATCATAAATTTAACATCAACGGTCGGGTCTGTCTGCTGAATTCTTTTCTCTTTGGTCTCTTATGCGTGATCCTGATGTATGCGGTGCATCCGATCGTCAATGATCTGGTAGGCAGCTTCTCGTCTTTCTGGATCCAGATTATTGCGACGGTGGTAGCGGTCTTCTTTGTCAGTGATCTGGTCGAATCTACCCGGGAAACGGTTTCTTTCAATAAAAAACTTAGCAGTGTTTACGAAGCAACTACTGAGCTCAAAGACCATTTAAAAGAAAAAGGCATTACCACCGCTCACGAAGTGACTGTCAAGGTACGCGATCTTAAGGAAGGCACACTGACCGAAGCCAAGGATTCAGCCCATCATTTAATCGTCTCTTTAACCAATCGCATCAGCGAAACCAAATTGATCAACCGCTATTCCCATCGTCGAATCATGCGTGCTTTCCCAAAAATGGCCCATGCCTATTATCAGAATTCACTGGAACTCTATAAGGCCTTAATTGAGAAAAACAACATAAAGTAAGCCGGGCGTGTTGCTTAATAATTTTGCCTGACTTTAATCGTACCAGTCATTAAAGCGCTCCCATTTTTTCGCGGAGGTAAAGTCATGTTGTATCACAGCGAACTTAATCTGATCAGTCAACTGGCAGCCCTGGATCTGCCGGTTGAAACTGCGCTGCTATCACAATACACCATCGGTGAAATGGTGTCCGACTTATTACAAAATGTCAGGGCGCTTCAGGGTGATTGTGCCATGTCGGCATCAGAATGGGAAAAGTCCCTAAACCTGATACTGGAAAATGCCCATCTCCCCGCCCTGAAAGTACTGGCCTACACCAACCAGCCCGAGAATGGCCTGGTGGCATATTGTTTCTCAGATCTGACTGCGGACTGCGGAATTGTGGCCTTTCGCGGAACGACTGGCATCGGCTGGATCGATAATATCAAAGGGGGCTTCTTAACCGATACACCCCAACAATTAAAGGCTCTGGAGTTTTTTCATACCGTCGATGCGATCTTTAATTTTAAGCAGTACACCTTAACTGGCCATTCCAAGGGTGGCAACAATAGCCAATATATTACCATCGTCGATGGTGCCAAGATCACGCGCTGCGTCACCTTTAACAGCCAGGGGTTTTCAGCCGAGTTTATCCGCAAATATGCGCCGGCAATCCAAGCAAACCAGAAAAAAATCATTGCTTACGAATCGGCCTGGGATGTCGTCAATATCCTGTTAAACAGCATTGCCGGAAAACGGGTGGTCGTCGGCGGAGAATCCAAGCTTCCTCACAATAACCATCCACCCAACCGATTACTCGATCCAAACGGTGAGATCCGTAAATTGGAACTTCGCCATCCATTGTATTCCGGCTTTCAGAATTTCACCGTCAATTTAACCCAGATGGCTTCCAATGCCAAACAGCATCTGGAAAAGAACCGAACCGCTAAAAAATAAGCGTCCTTCAGATGATTGACCAACTGGTCACCTCTAAAGGACGCTTTTGCGGCCCACTTCATTTAGGCCAATTCTTGCTGTTCCACCTTCATTTTTTCAATCCGCTCGTTGGTTATTTTTCTGAAGACCGCATAGAATACCGCAAAAGAAGGAATTCCCAGAATGATACCAAGGAACCCAAACAGGCTGCCACCGATTATCATCCCGACCAGCACCCATAAACCGGATAACCCAATCGATCCTCCCACGACGCGGGGATAAATCACATTACTTTCAACCTGTTGCAGCGCGATAATATAAATCACAAAGATCAGACAGTAAATCGGGTTCACCACCAGTAGAATAAAGCCACTGGGAACGGCTCCCAGAAAGGCGCCAAACACCGGGATTACACTGGTCATCCCGACCAGCACCCCAATCAGTAGGGCATAGGGAATCTGCAGAATGGCCAGTCCAACCGTACATAGGGTTCCCAGAATAAATGCTTCTGTGATTTGCCCGGCAATAAAGCCGTGAAAGACCTGGTTGGCAGTGATGCTGACGTCCTGAATAAAATCGGCCCGATCTTTTCTGACGTAGGCATAGATTAGCTTATCTTTAAGCGCCAGCAAGTTTTCTTTGTCTGCCAGCAGATAGATGGAAATAACAAACCCCATAATTACATTAAAAAAACCGAGGGTAAAGTTTTTGGTGGCATTAAATATTTCTGGCACTGAATTCAATAAAAGGCTGCCAAACTGTTCCATCAGCACATCCCATTCAATCGCAATATCATTCCATAATGTTTCAGGTAAATTGAAAAAAGCCAGAACTTCATCCACCAAAGCATTAAACGAATCCACATAGCCCGGCAATTTGACCATTAATGTGTCGATGCTTTCACTGACCTGAGGAATAACAAAGGTAATCAAACCGGCCAGAATACCAATTACAAACAAAAAGGTCAGGGTGATTGCAATCACCCGTCTGCCCTTATTCAGATCGCGATTTCTTTTATTCTTAAAGCGCTTCATAAATCCCAAAAAATGACCTTCAATAAAGGTCATCGGAATGTTTAAGACAAAGGCCACTCCCAGAGCAATCAGCACTGGGGTTATAATATTCATAAACAGAGCCAAATATCCGACCAGATATCGAATATTTAGCAGGGCTACCAGCAAACAGATTCCAAAGGTAATCAGAAAAAAATAATTCCGGAAATTCTTGTCACTCATATCCTGATTTTCGTTTTTACGCTCATTGTTATTTTCCACAGGTTCACCGCCTTTTCATAATGTTTTATTATAGCACGAAGGTTAGGAATTGCGCTTAAATTTTTAAAATTCGCAAATAAAAAGCATCGCCTGGTTTAGCAATGCTTTTTATCAATTTATGATGATGTATGAAGAACAATTTAATAGGACTTAATCAGGGTTATTCCGCCAATCAGGGGCAGCGGTTTCGCTTCAAGTTGAACCACATTGATGATTCCATAAATGGCAAAACCGAGAAAAGCCAAGGGTACTGCGCTAAAAAGAATGGTGGACAGAATCCAACCGATAAAGGGGATTACGCCGATAATTATTCCGGCAACCGTAAAGACCAACCATGCCAGAAATAATACCAGACCCTGATTGGTATGGTATCGGGCAAATTGGTTATCACCGGCAGCAAATAAAGGAACTAGAAAAATAATATAGGCGAAGATAGCCATGATTTTGCCTTCTTCAGCTTCTTGCTTGTCAATATTCATCTCTGTGAACCTCCTTCTAAGCTCGATACAGTAACCAAAACCGTTTCCCGCGAAGGGAATCAGTTTTCGTAATCTTTTTTCTGATTACATCATATCACACTGAAAGTTTGGCGGTCAATTGTTATTTTGGATAGCCTTACTAATATTTCTTGTTTTTTTATTTTTTCAATTTCTATCAAAAAAAGGAACGCTGTTTCAGCGTTCCAAAATTTCTAACGGGCACTTCGTTTTCGTTCCAATTCGCCCAGAATCTTCTTACGAATCCGAATATCAGTAGGCGTTAACTCTACCAGTTCATCATCGTTGATAAATTCCAATGCCTGTTCCAGCGTCATAATTCTTGGCTCAATCAGTTTCAGGGCTTCATCGGTTCCCGATGATCGCACATTGGTCATTTTTTTATTTTTAGTTGGATTGACGGTCATATCATCACTGCGATTATTAATCCCGATAATCATACCTTCGTAAACCTTAGTTCCCGGTCCGACCAGCATTTCACCCCGGTCGCTGAGGTTAAACAGCGAATAGGCCATCGTTTCGCCACTAAACTGGGAAATCAGTACCCCGTTAAGACGTTGAGGAATCTCGCCTTTATGATCTTCAAAAGCAGCAAAACGACGAACCATGGTACCTTCACCATGGGTATCGTTAATAAACTCACTCTGATAACCTAACAAACCCCTTGTCGGCACATAGAATTCCATTTTTGTCCAAGCTTCTTCATTGTACATACTTTCCATCCGGCCTTTGCGGATATTGAGTTTAGAAATTACGGCCCCGGAATACTTTTCCGGTACCGAAACAATCACTAACTCGACCGGTTCCAGCAGCTTACCGTTCTCGTCGCGGTGCATAATCACTTCGGGTTTGGAAACTGCTACTTCGTAACCCTCACGTCGCATGTTTTCGAGCAAAATCGATAAATGCAACTCACCCCGTCCGGAAACCTTGAAACCATCGGTGGTATCTTCCAGTTCTTCAACCAAAAGACCAACATTGACTTCCAGTTCCTTTTCCAGTCGGGCCCGAATGTGCCGAGTGGTGACAAATTTGCCCGACTCCCCAGCAAACGGTGATTTATTGACCAGAAAGTTCATTGACAGGGTCGGTTGTTCAATTTCAATCAGCTCCATCGGTTGAACCTGATTGATTTCACCAATGGTTTCCCCAATGGAGATATCGGGAATTCCGGAGATCACAACGATATCGCCAGCCTTTGCTTCTTTGACCTCTACCCGCGATAACCCCCGGTAGACAAAGACCTGATTGATTTTTTCTTTTTTAAACGAGCCGTCGGTTTTACATATTTCAATTTGCTCGCCAGCATGAATGGTCCCGGAGTAAATCTTACCAATTCCCAAACGACCAATATAATCGTCATAAGCAAGCGAAGAAATCTGCATCTGTAGCGGTTCAAGGCTGAGGTCGTCCTGTAAGCCGACATGTTCTACAATGGTTTCAAAGAGTGGTGTCAGATCAACCCCTTCGTCATCCATATCCCGGATGGCAATGCCTTGTTTGGCGACCCCATACAGAACCGGGAAGTCCAATTGCTTGTCATTGGCTTTCAGTTCCACGAACAAATCAAATACCATGTCAACCACTTCTTCTGCCCGCTGATCTTTTTTATCAATTTTATTAATGAAAAGTATCGGGTTTAAACCTTTTTCCAGGGACTTGTTCAGAACAAACCGGGTTTGGGGCATTGGTCCTTCACTGGAATCGACCAACAAAACAACCGTATCAACAGTTTTCAGGATTCGTTCAACCTCTGATGAAAAATCGGCATGGCCAGGGGTATCGACGATATTGATTTTAATGTCTTTGTACATAATGGAGCAGTTTTTTGAGTAGATGGTGATCCCTCGTTCGCGTTCAAGGTCATTGCTGTCCATTACACAGTCCACGACCTCCTGATTTTCTCTAAAAACATTGCTTTGTCCGAGAAGGGCATCGACCAGAGTAGATTTTCCGGCATCGACATGGGCGATGACTGCAATGTTGATAATGGGTTGTTTGTTATTCATAAATTCCTGCTTTCTTAATTTTATATTGCGTAACACTGAAAAGTCCTGCAACATTGAATGTCGCAGGACCTTGTAAAAAGTCTGATATTAACGTTTTGAAAACTGTGGTGCACGACGGGCTTTTTTGAGACCGTATTTCTTTCTTTCAACCATACGTGAATCTCGGGTTAAGTATCCGGCACGTTTCAGTGCCGGTCTCAGGTTGATGTCTGCTTCAAGCAGCGCCCGGGCAATCCCGTGACGAATTGCGCCAGCCTGTCCGGTAAAACCGCCACCATGAACATTGACAATGACATCAAACGTGTTCAGTGTATCGGTTAATGTCAATGGTTGTCTTGCAATAACCTTTAATGTTTCCATTCCGAAGAATTCATCAATATCGCGACCGTTAATGGTGAATTTTCCACTCCCTGGTAATAATCGAACTCGGGCAACCGAGGTTTTTCTTCGTCCAGTTCCAAAATATTGTACTTTAGCCATTCTCTATTTCCTCCTTCTCAGCATTAAAATTCGTAAACTTCAGGCAATTGGGCAGCATGCGGATGTTCGTTGCCAGCATAAACTTTAAGTTTAGTCGCAATTTTATCCCCTAACTTGTTATGTGGGATCATCCCTTTTACTGCTTTGAAAACCAAAAGTTCTGGTTTTTCAGCTAAGAATTTTCGGTAGGTCATTTCTTTTAACCCACCGCAATATCCAGAATATGTCTTGTATAATTTCTGATCCAGTTTATTTCCGGTTAATACAACCTTATCGGCATTAATGATGATCACAAAATCTCCGCAATCCATATGTGGTGAAAAGATTGGTTTGTTTTTTCCTCGTAAAATATTTGCAACTTCTGTCGCCAGTCGTCCTAATACCTTACCTTCTGCATCAATCACATACCATTTACGGTCTATTTCATGAGATTTGGCCATTTTTGTGGCGTTTGCATTCATCTCAAAAATCCTCCTCAGTTAATTATTTCATTTTTTATATCTATTGGCTTTCCGATAAGTGGGAGTTATCAGAAATCGTTTTTTATCGTATCGGGGCTAGTGATACATTAACGTCCATCGTTAATTCTATAGCATCTTCCCGGGCGTGTCAAGTTATTTATGTCTTTGTTTCATATTATTTCAATATTATTCTTAATAAAAGACTTCCTTCAAATAAAGACCATGAGCTGGAGCAGTAATTCCGGCTTGGTTGCGATCTTTGCTGGCAATGATTCCTTCTATATCTTGAGCTTTTTTGCGACCATAACCGACTTCGTAGAGTGTGCCCACCATTATCCGCACCATATTATACAAAAAACCGTTACCGGTAAAAGTGATTTCCCGTAACTGATCATTTTTCACAAACGTAACTTCGTCAATGATGCGAACCGTTGTTTTGATCGAGCTGCCACTCGCCATAAAGGCGGAAAAATCATGCGCACCTAAAAAACTGCTCGCTGCCGTTTCCATGGCCACCCAGTCCAGTGGTCGGGTTACATGAAACGCCAAATCTGCTATGAAAGGACTATCCACTGGTGTCTCTAAAATTTTATAGACATAACTCTTGCCAATCGCATTGTAACGACTGTGAAAATCCAAGCTGCAGGCTTTGCTGCTTTGCACCCGAATATCGCCTGGGAGCCGGGTGTTTAAGGCCCGGTAAAATACCTCTGGCGGAATCGTGGAACTGGTAAAAAAATTGGCACTCTGTCCCAAAGCATGAACCCCAGCATCGGTGCGACCTGATCCGACCAAATTGACAGTTTCGCCGGTGAGCTCTTTGATCGCTCTGACGATGACTTCCTGTATCGTTAAACCATTGGGCTGTACCTGCCAGCCGCAATAATTGCTCCCCCGGTAACTGATAATCAGCTGAATATTTTTCATTTTCATCTGTTCCCTAGATCGGAAAAATAAGTGGCATTTGAATCATCGTCGTCAGGTAAAGACCGACAATCATCACAAACATCAAAACGAAGCTGGTGCTATCCCGGAACTCAAACATCAGTTGCTTCATCCGGGTCCGATTTTCGCCGCCCCGGTAACAGCGGGCTTCCATGGCTGTTGCCAATTCGTCAGCCCTGCGAAAGGCGGAAATAAACAAAGGAATCAAAATTGGAATCAGGTTCTTGGCCCGGGAAATGATGTTCCCGGTTTCAAAATTTGCTCCCCTGGCTTTTTGGGCTTTCATGATTCGCTCGGTTTCTTCCATCAAAGTTGGGATAAAACGCAGCGCAATCGACATCATCATCGCCAATTCATGGGCATAACGCCGCACAAACGGAATATACCGCATACACCACTCCATCCCATCGGTCAAATCAATGGGGGAGGTGGTCAATGTCATGATACTGGTACCGACTACCAGAAAGATTAGTCGCAATGCCATATAGGTTGCTACTTTTAAACCTTCCAGGGTAACAACCAACGGACCCAGGGTGGCTACAACCGTTCCTGGAGTCATAAACAGGTTTAATACCACTGTCAGCATGATAATCAGCACTAACCCTTTGATTCCCCGGATAATATACCCCAGTGGAATTTTGGACAGCAGGGTGATGGTTGCCAGGATCATGAATGTGGCGAGATACCCCCATAGATTATTCAAAAAAAACAACATCACTACAAATGCTGTGGTGAACAGTATCTTCGTTCGAGGATCCAGTTTGTGAATCACCGATCCGGTCGGATAATACTGGCCAATCGTAACATCTTTTAACATATTATTATCCTCTTATGACTTTGAGAATTTCTTTTTTGGCTGCTTCCACCGTAAAAATATCTTCTCTAATTTCTGGATACTTTTCTTTCAGCCGTCGCATCAGATAGGTTACCTCTGGCACCGCCAGACCAATACTTTCCAGCGTAGCTATTTCGGTAAATACACGATTGGGCGAATCAAAAAAAACAACTTCCCCTTCATTCATTACCAGAATTTTTTCAACCAATTTTCCAATGTCTTCCATACTATGTGAGACCAGTATTACCGTAATTTTTTTCTCACTGTGCAAGGCTTTGATCTGGGCCAATATTTCTTCTCGGCCGCGGGGATCCAAACCAGCCGTTGGTTCATCAAGAATCAACACAGACGGTTCCATAGCTAAAACACCGGCTATGGCTACCCGCCTCATCTGTCCCCCTGATAATTCAAAGGGTGACTTATCTTTGATCGCATCAAAATTCAGACCAACCATCCTGATCGATTGTCGAACCCGCTCTTTGACTTCTGCTTCATTGAGCCCCTGGTTCTTGGGACCAAAGGCAACATCTTTTTGAACCGTTTCTTCAAATAGCTGATGTTCCGGATATTGAAAAACCAGACCAATATGGTGTCTGAGTTGGATTAATTCGTTTTTTTTTGTTTCAAAGATATCCTTGCCATCGACCAGTACCGTTCCGGACGTTGGCGTGAGCAATCCATTTAGGTGCTGAATCAACGTTGACTTGCCTGAACCCGTATGTCCAATGATACCTATAAAACTGCCATCTTCGATGGTGATATTGATATCCTTAAGGGCTCTAAACTCAAAGGGCGATCCCTGCGAGTAGGTATGTGAAAGATTTTTTATTTCTACTGACATAATACATTCACCATTTCTGCAATGCTTAACACATCATCTGGAATTTTCACACCTTCTTTCCGAAGCTCATAAGCCAGTTCGGTCATTTGCGGTACATCCAAACCTATCTCTTTAAGACGTTTTACCTGTTTAAAGATATCCCGGGGCTCACCCTCCATGACCACCTTGCCTTTGTCCAGAACGATAACGCGATCGGCGTCCACGATCTCTTCCATAAAATGAGTAATATGAATAACCGTCATAGCTTTATCGCGGTTAAGCCGTTTAATAGTTTCCATGACTTCCCGTCTCCCGGATGGGTCCAGCATTGCCGTGGGTTCATCGAAAATAATACACTCCGGTTCCATTGCCAAAATACCGGCGATGGCAATCCGCTGCTTTTGTCCCCCGGACAATTGATGGGGTTTTTGATGCGCATAATCCTGCATTTCAACAACCGCCAGAGCCCGGTCCACCCGTTCTCTGATTTCTTGTGGCGGAACACCCAGATTTTCTGGCCCGAAAGCCACATCTTCTTCCACGATGGTAGCGACCAGCTGATTATCCGGGTTTTGAAAAACCATCCCGGCAGTCTGGCGAATTGTCCAAAGGTTATCATGCTCTTTTGTATTAAGACCACTGACAATCACATCCCCCTTGGTAGGAAAGATGATTGCGTTGAGTAATTTGGAAAGGGTGGATTTCCCCGAACCATTATGACCGATGATTCCGACAAATTCACCTTTTTCAATATGCAAACTGACTCCGTCAAGCGCAACCACCGATTCATTTTCGTTATGATGAAAATATGTAAAGTGCACATCACGGACATCGATCATTCTATTTTTACTTTCGATTGTCACTTGTTATCACCTTCTTTGGTGTTAATCATAAGATCTGCAATATAAGAAAGGGATTAAGCGTAAACAACATCTTAATCCCCTTTTTGCATCTTAAATTATACTAGTTCAATTATTGCCATTTCTGCGCCGTCGCCACGACGTGGACCCACACGATAGATCCGTGTGTAACCACCGTTTCGCTCAGTATATTTAGGTGCTATTTCGTCAAACAATTGTTTTACCACTGCTTCTTGAGTGATATAAGAAATTGCCTGTCTTCTGGCATGTAAGTCGCCTCTTTTACCTAAAGTGACCATTTTATCTGCTATTCTTTTTACTTCCTTCGCTCTGGTTACGGTTGTTTCAATTTTACCGTGTTCTAAAAGGGCAGTGGTAAGATTACGCAATAATGCTCTTCTTTGATCAGAGGGACGGCCTAATTTTCGATATCCCGCCATAGTGTTACTCCTTTGCCTTTTCTTCTTCTTGACTCAAGGACAATCCAATCTCTGCTAGTTTGTGCTTGATTTCATTCAGTGATTTTCGTCCAAGGTTACGAACTTTGATCATATCCTCTTCGCTTCGTTGTGTTAGTTTCTCGACCGTATCGATATTTGCCCGTCGCAAGCAGTTACTGGATCTTACAGAAAGTTCCAATTCTTCAATGGACATTTCGCGAATACGTTCTTTTTCACTTTCTTCTTTTTCAACCATGATTTCCACCGTGGTGGCATGCTCAGTTAAATTGATGAATAGGTTGAGATGCTCACTTAATACCTTAGCAGCCAAAGAAAGTGCTTCTTCTGGGGTTGTGGTCCCGTCTGTCCAGATATCAATGGTTAATTTATCGAAGTCGGTAATCTGACCAACCCGGGTATTTTCAACCAGAAAATTTACTTTGATAATTGGTGAAAAGATAGAATCCATGGGAATGGTTCCAATCGGCATTCCCGGATATTTGTTTTTATCAGCCGCCACATAGCCCCGACCCTTTTCGATACGCATTTCCATATTCAGGGTTGCTCCCTTTGATAAGGTGGCAATATGCATTTCCGGGTTAAGGATATCGACGTCTGCATCTGCGATAATATCACCAGCAGTGATCTCACCTTCTTCTGAAGCTTCGATGTAAATAACTTTGGGCTCATCAGAATAAATTTCAGCTGCTAAACCTTTGAGGTTCAGGAGAATTTCAATAACGTCCTCTTTCACCCCGGGAATAGTAGAAAATTCATGCAATACGCCTTCAATTTTTACGGATGTCACTGCCACACCGGGTAGGGATGACAGCATTATTCGTCTCAGACTGTTACCAAGGGTGGTTCCATATCCCCGTTCTAAGGGTTCAATGACAAACCGCCCGTAGGTATCGTCGTCTTTTTTATCAACAATTTCGATAACTGGTTTCTCGAATTCGATCATTTATCAGACCCTCCTACTTATTTATAATCCATACATTAACATGAGGGTTAATTGGTTCCCGAACATGTAGCCTATTTAGAATACAATTCAACAATAAGATGTTCAGCAATTTCTACATCTAAGTCTTCTACTGCCGGTCTGCCAATGACTTTTCCTGATAGTGTGTCAACATCTCTCGATAACCATGGTGCCATAGTCCGATTTTCAGTCGTTTCTAAAATGTCTTTAAACTTCTGTGATTTTTTGCTCCGTGGTCGGACTTCAATGACATCGCCTTCTTTCATAATGTAAGAAGGAATATTCAGTTTTTTCCCGTTAACCAGAAAATGTTCATGATCGACTAACTGACGCGCTTCTTTACGTGATGTAGCAAGTCCCAGTCGATAAACAACATTATCCATACGAGACTCCAAGTGAATCAACAGGTTATGACCAGTGATCCCTTTTTGTTTTTCAGCAATCTCAAAGTATCCGCGGAATTGTTTTTCCAGGACCCCGTAAATACGTTTTGCCTTTTGTTTTTCACGTAATTGCAGCCCATATTCTGATAATTTTGTTCTTCTTTTTCCGTGTTGGCCTGGTGGTGTTGGACGTCTTTCGAACGCGCACTTATTAGTTGAATAACAACGTTCTCCCTTCAGGTACAATTTCGTACCTTCACGTCTACATTGCCGGCATGATGCTTCTATATTTCTTGACATAATTTTCGCCCTCCTGTTATACTCGTCGTCGCTTAGGTGGTCGACAACCGTTATGTGGAATAGGCGTAACATCACGGATCAGGGTGATTTCCAATCCAGCCGCCTGTAGGGCTCGAATTGCAGCCTCACGTCCGGAACCTGGCCCTTTTACCATAACTTCAACACTTTTCAGTCCATGCTCCATCGCTGCCTTTGCTGCTTCTTCTGCTGCCATTTGAGAAGCAAAAGGCGTACTCTTTCGCGAACCTTTAAAACCTAAACCACCAGAACTTGCCCATGAAAGAGCATTTCCTGACATATCTGTAATGGTAACAATCGTATTATTGAAAGAAGATTGAATATGGGCCTGGCCACGTTCGATATTCTTTTTGATTTTTTTAACTTTTCTTCGTGCTTTTTTAACTGCCATTCTTTAGCCCTCCTTATTTCTTTTTGCTTACGAGACGTTTCGGACCTTTTCGTGTTCTGGCATTAGTTTTAGTCTTTTGCCCTCTAACAGGAAGTCCTCGACGATGACGTAATCCTCTATAAGATCCAATTTCTATCAGTCGTTTAATGTTTAAGTTGACTTCTCGACGAAGGTCACCTTCAACGGTGTACTTATCAATCGTATTTCTAAGATCATTTACTTCCGTTTCAGTAAGATCTTTCACTCTGGTATCTGGATTGATATTTAATGCCTTTAAAATCTCTAATGATGTTGCATGACCAATACCATAAATATAAGTTAATCCAATTTCTACCCGCTTGTCTCGGGGTAAATCGACTCCGGCAATTCTTGCCATAGGGTGTGTACCTCCTAAAATGTTTTCTAAATGCTAGTGATTAAAGCTAGTTAGTGACGTAACGCATTTAATCCCAGTTTTGTTTATATCATGAACATGACTAAAATTGCCGCGGCCATGTTCTTTTTTTCTGGACTCGACGGTTTAACCTTGTTTTTGTTTGTGTTTTGGATTTTCACAAATGACCATAACACGACCATTTCTCTTAATAATTTTGCATTTTTCACAAATCGGTTTTACTGATGGTCTAACTTTCATTTGTATGCCTCCTTTATGATTTCCCTTTTCCACGCCATACGATACGCCCACGGGTCAAATCATATGGGGATAATTCAACAACTACCTTATCTCCTGGCAAAATTCTGATATAATTCATGCGAAGTTTTCCCGAAATATGTGCAGTTATCTGATGTCCATTTTCCAATTCAACTAAGAAAATAGTGTTTGGTAATGACTCAATAACTGAGCCTTCTACCTCGATAACATCTTTTTTGGCCATTGATCAAACCTCCTCACGATTCTCATCCCCAATACCATCAGGCATGTGATAGGATTCGAGTATTTTTCTTATCTCAGCGTTAGTTATCTTTTTTCCATTTAATATTTTATCACGAATATCTGTGGCTATGTGATTCGTCTTCGCCAAGTGTTTGACCTTTTTTTTCTTTGGATTACTCACTTTTCGAAGCTTTCCATTTGACACAGTGGTGAAATGGTCATCAACCACTTCAAGAACAACCATAAACTGACCTTTATCACGGCCCGCCTTAGAACAAACCACTTGCCCTACCTGAAATTTATTCATCCAACCACCAACTTAAATCACAGTTAAAAGTTCCGGATCGCCAGTACCGGTAATCAGTACGGTATGCTCATAATGTGAAGAGAGCTTACCATCTGTCGTTACCACTGTCCAACCGTCTTTCAGTGTCATCACATCAAAACTTCCGGCATTCACCATTGGTTCTATTGCCAAGGTCATCCCCTGCCGCAGCCGGGGACCCCGACCCTTAGGACCAAAATTGGGAATCTGCGGGTCTTCGTGCATTTGTTTGCCAACGCCATGTCCGACGTAATCCCGAACAACAGAAAATCCGTTTTCCTCAACATAAAGCTGGATCGCATTAGAGATATCCGACAAACGATAACCATCTTTTGCAAAGGCAATGCCCTTGTAAAAGGACTCGCGGGTCACCCGGATCAGCTTTTCTGCTTCTTCTGAAATCCTACCGACGCCGTGGGTCACCGCTGCGTCACCCACGTAACCATTGTATGTCGCCCCAATGTCAATACTGATAATGTCACCTTCTTGCAATCGTCGCTTTTCGGGAATCCCGTGGACCACCACTTCATTAATAGAAGCGCAAATGGAGTTTGGAAACCCACCATATCCTTTAAACGTGGGAATAGCTCCAGCTTCACGAATATACTGTTCGACTGCATGATCCAGTTCTTGAGTTGTTATCCCAGGTTTGATCATTTTTTCTGCCAATGCATGAGCGCCTGCCACAATCTTTCCGGCATGACGCATCAGATCAATTTCCTTTTGGGATTTTATGGTTATCATCTTTAGTTAACTCCACTTAGGATTTCTTGAATATTGTCAAAAACATCCTTCATATGCTGTAGCCCATTAATATTAATAATCTTTTGTTTGTCTTCATAAAACTCAATTAATGGTTCTGTTTGATCCTGATAGACTTCGATTCTTTTTTTAACCGTCTCAACTTTATCATCTTCTCGCTGGTATAATGGTGTCCCATCTAAATCACAGACGCCATCAGCTTTTGGTTTACTGTACTTGATGTGATAGGTTGCATGGCAGTTCGGACAAATGCGACGACCAGAAACACGCTCAATCAGAATATCAAACGGCACCTCGAGATTGATTGCAAAATCCAACTCACAATCACGCTTCGCATTGATCCGACATAAGGCTTCAGCCTGATGAACTGTTCGCGGAAATCCATCCAGTAAATAGCCATAACCGGCGGCCAATACATCCTCATGTGTCAACCGATCTTCAACCATATCAACAACCAGATCATCAGGCACCAAAAGACCTTGTGCCATAAACTCTTTTGCTTTTTTTCCCAATGGCGTGTCCTTACTCATGTTTTCTCGAAAGAGATCGCCAGTAGAAATATGTGGGATGCCATAGGTTTCGCAAATGCGTTTAGCCTGCGTACCCTTGCCAGCCCCCGGAGGTCCTAATAATACAATTCTCATTTTTCACTTAACTCCAGTTCATTTTAAGATTTTAAAAATCCCTGATGGTGTCTCATCATCATTTCTGCTTCAATCTGTTTAACCGTTTCAAGGGCTACCCCAACCACAATCAGCAGACTTGTACCACCGAATTGAAGATTTACACCCATAAAATTTCCTACAAAAATAGGAATAACAGCAATGATCGCTAAGAAGACGCCACCAAATAATGTTAATCGGTTCATAATTCTCGACAAGTATTCTACGGTTGGTTTCCCAGGTCTGATCCCAGGAATGTAACCACCTTGTTTTTTTATATTTTCTGCGATATCAAATGGATTAAATGTAACAGCTGTATAAAAATAAGTAAACGCAATGATTAGTGTGATATAAATAATATTGGTGAGCCAGGATCCCCAGGCAAAATAGGTTGAAATAAAATTTGCAAAGGCTGATGTTGGAAAAAAGCTGGCTATTGTTGCTGGGAACAAGGTTAATGAACTAGCAAAGATTACCGGAATAACGCCTGCCATATTCACTCGCATCGGAATGTGCGTCGTTTGACCACCATACATTTTTCTGCCAACAACCCGTTTTGCATATTGTACCGGAATGCGTCGTTGCCCTTCCTGAACTGCTACCACGCCAAAAACAACCACAACGATGAAAACCAGAAACACAATCAAGGTGATAATATTTAAGGTTCCAATCGTCAGATATTGATACATTTGGCCGATTGCAGTTGGGATACGGGAAATAATACTGATGAAAATAATCAGTGAGATACCGTTACCGATACCATTTTCAGTGATTTGTTCGCCCAGATACATCAAAAACGCAGTTCCTGCGGTAATACATAAAACAACCGTAAATACGGTAAATGGTGTTTTTTCAATTAGCAAGTCTCCGAAGGATAAGCTCATTCCCAGTGCCTGAATCAGCGCCAAAATAATCGTGAGGTAACGGGTATACTGAGCCAGTTTTTTTCGTCCCTCTTCGCCTTCTTTTTGAAGCGCCTCCAGAGCAGGGATCGCGAATGCCAAAAGGTTCATGATAATTGAAGCATTAATATACGGCGTGATACTCATGGCAAAAATCGTGAAATTTCCGAAGTTACCACCGGATATAATATCAAACAGACCAAAAATTCCACTATCGTTGACGAGTTGGCTTAGCTGTTCGGTATCAATAAAGGGAACCGGTATAAAGGATCCCAAGCGATAAACAAACAGCAATGCTAACGTAAAAATTATCTTTCGTCGTAGATCTGGAATTTTCCAAGCATCCTTCAAGGTAGAGACCATACTAGATCACCTCTACCTTTCCTCCTCCAGCGAGAATTTTCTCCTCAGCTGATTTGCTGATTTTATGTACTTTAATGGTGAATGCCTTTTCAACTTCTCCGTTTCCAAGGATCTTCAGTCCATCATTTAATTTACGGACAATTCCGTTTTCCATCAAAAGTTCTGGGGTGATTACCGTATTTGCATCAAATGCATTGAGATCTCCCACATTTACGATTGCGTAAGTTTTCTTGAATCGGGCATTAGTAAAACCACGTTTTGGTAAACGTCGCGCTAAAGGCATTTGTCCACCTTCAAAACCTGGTCGAACACCACCGCCGGAACGAGATTTTTGTCCATCCTGTCCACGACCAGCAGTTTTTCCAAGACCAGAACCTGTACCGCGTCCTTTTCGCTTGGGTGCCTTTTTTGAACCTGGGGCTGGACTTAAAGTATGTAACTTCATATTGACACCTCCTATACTTCTTTTACTTCGAGCATGAAGTCTGTACGATGAATCATGCCACGAATTTGAGGTGTATCATTATGTGTTACCGTCTGACCAATTTTCTTCAGACCTAAAGCTTCAATGGTAGCCCGTTGTTTCGGGTTGCGACCAATCAAGCTTTTCTTTAGTGTAATTTCTAATTGCTTAGCCATAATGATTCCTCCTAATCTAAAATTTCTTCAGGTTTCTTACCACGTTTTGCTGCGACTTCTTCCAGTGTAGTCAGTTCAGCAAGGCCTGCCATTGTAGCATTGACCATGTTACGTGCATTGTTTGATCCTAAAGATTTAGTCCGAATATCTCTGATGCCAGCTAATTCCAACACCGCACGGACAGGTCCACCAGCGATAACACCGGTACCTTTTCCAGCAGGTTTCAGTAATACATGACCTGCGCCAGCTTCACCGTTAACTAAGTGAGGAATGGTTGTTCCAACCATTGGCACTTTGATTAATGATTTTTTTGCTGCATCAATACCTTTACGAATCGCATCTGGAATTTCCATTGCTTTTCCTTTACCGACGCCAACATGACCGTTTTCGTCTCCAACAATCACAAGACAGCTGAATCTGAAGTTACGACCACCCTTTACAACCTTGGTTACACGGTTGATGGCAACGACTTTTTCCTTCAAATCTAATGTGCTTGGATCAATTTTTTTGTTTTGCATCAAATGACCTCCTTTACTTAGAATTTCAGGCCGGCTTCACGAGCGCCGTCAGCCAATTCTTTTACTCTACCATGATATACATAACCACCTCGATCGAATACCACTGCTTCGATACCCTTTTCAAGCGCACGCTTGGCAATGGCCTGACCTACGGCATTAGCTGCTGCTTTATCTCCACCTTTTGACAATTGACCTTTAAGATCAGCGTCATTGGAAGAAGCAGAAACCAATGTGATACCTTTTGTATCATCTATAATTTGAGCATAAATATTTTTATTACTTCTAAACACGTTTAAGCGTGGTCTCATTTCAGTTCCGGAAACTTTGTTTCGGACCCGATAGTGACGTGCAACACGTATTTTATTTTTAACGGGTTTCTTAATCATCGAGTTTTACTCCCTTCATCATCTTTGACGGGCTAGCAGGTTATTTACCTGTTTTACCTTCTTTACGTCTTATTACTTCGTCAGAATATCGTACGCCATGACCCTTATAAGGTTCTGGTGGGCGTTTTGCACGAATATTAGCGGCATGTGCGCCAACTGCTTCTTTGCTAATGCCTTTGATTACGACTTTAGTATTCGTTTCTGGAACAGCTTCCACGCCTTCAGGATCTTCCATCTCAACGGGATGTGAGTAACCTAAATTCATGACTAACTTGGTTCCTTTTTTTTCTGCTCTATATCCTACTCCACTGATTTCCAGGGTTCTTGTAAAACCGGTGCTAACACCAGTAACCATGTTTTGAATTAAAGCCCGGGTTAAACCGTGAAGCGATTTATGCAGCTTACTTTCAGATGGTCGGGTGACAACGACTTCGCTCTCTTGGACATCGATGATGACTTCAGGATGAAAAGTTCTTACTAGCTGTCCTAATGGACCTTTGACTGTCAAAGTTTGACCGTCTTTTTTTATGTCGACTCCTGGGAGGATTGCAACAGGTGCTTTTCCTACTCTTGACATCTTTTTACCTCCTGTCTTAATTTGTTACCAAACGTAACATATCACTTCGCCGCCTACGCCGGCTTTTCTTGCTTTTTTATCTGTCATTACACCTTTTGATGTCGAAACGATCGCAATGCCGAGGCCATTTAATACCTTTGGCACCTCGTCTTTACCAGCATATACTCTTAAACCTGGTTTAGAGATTCTTTTTATGCCAGCTACAACGCGACTTTTGTTTTCTCCATATTTAAGTGTGATTTTAATGATGCCCTGCTTTTCGTCAGCAGTATAATCAACTTTATTTATATAACCTTCTTCTAAAAGAATCTGAGCAATTGCTTTCTTTTCTTTTGAAGCAGGCATCTCAACTGTTTTATGACCTGCATCATTTGCATTTCTGATGCGTGTTAACATATCCGCAATAGGATCAGTCATAACCATACTCGGTACCTCCTTTTCTTTGCTAGTATATTTTTACCAGCTTGCTTTTCTTACGCCAGGGATTTCGCCTTTATATGCTAATTCTCGGAAACATATACGACAAATACCAAATTTTTGTAAAACAGAATGTGGTCGTCCACAAATTCGACAGCGTGTATATGCCTGAGTCGAATATTTCGCTTTGCGTTGTTGCTTTTCCTTCATCGCTTTTTTTGCCACTGTACCGTCCTCCTTATGCTCTACTGAATGGAATGCCAAGCAGTCTTAACAGTTCGTGCGCTTCTTCATCTGTTTTTGCCGTTGTGACAAACATGATATCCATGCCTCGGACCTGTTCAACTTTGTCATAATCAATTTCAGGGAAAATGAGCTGTTCTTTTATACCAAAAGCATAATTACCACGTCCGTCAAAGGATTTATTAGATAATCCTCTGAAGTCACGTACTCGAGGAAGGGCTACGTTGAATAACTTATCGGCAAATTCGTACATACGATCGCTTCGTAAAGTTACTTTCGCTCCAATGTTCATGCCTTCTCGGACTTTAAAGTTGGCAACTGACTTTTTCGCCTTTGTTATTACTGGCCGCTGACCGGCAATAATTCCAAGGTCAATCACTGCGGCTTCTAAAGCTTTAGAGTTGTCTTTGCAATCTCCTAAACCCATGTTGAGCACAATTTTTTCTAGTTTAGGAACTTCCATGATGTTTTTATATTGAAATTTTTCCATCAGCGCTGGAATTACTTCAGTAAGATATTTATCTTTTAATCTGGGCATATTGATCCTCCTTCCCGCAATTAATTATTAAATGTTTCATTACATTTTTTGCAAAATCTGACTTTTTTTCCGTCACTTAAGACTTTGTGTCCGGTTCTGACACCCTTATCACATTTTGCACAGTAGAGTAACACATTTGAGGCATCGAGCGCGCCTTCTTGACGAATTATCCCGCCCTGTTGCATTCGCTGTGTTGGTTTTTGGTGCTTAGTAACCATGTTTACATTTTCCACAAGGACTTTTCCATCTTTAGGATAAGACTGAATCACTTTTCCTTTTTTTCCTTTGTCCTTACCGGAAATTACCATTACGATATCATCTTTTTTAATATGCATCTTTCATTTCCTCCTTAAAGTACTTCAGGAGCCAAAGATACGATTTTCATGTATTTCTTGTCCCTCAATTCTCTTGCGACAGGTCCAAAAATTCGTGTACCTTTTGGGTTTTTATCATCTTTTATAAGAACCGCTGCATTCTGATCGAATTTGATGTAACTGCCATCGTCTCTTCTGATTCCACTCTTTGTTCTAACGACAACGGCTTTAACAACGTCGCCCTTTTTAACATCGCCACCGGGTGCAGCACTTTTAACAGCACACACGATAATGTCTCCGATATTTGCATATCGACGACCGGAACCACCAAGAACTCGGATGCACAGTAATTCCTTTGCACCGGTATTATCTGCTACTTTCAGTCTCGTTTCTTGTTGAATCATCCGAAATACCTCCTTCCGCACATTGACTTATAGTGCTTTTTCTACGATTTCTACTAATCTCCAGCGTTTATCTTTGCTGAGTGGTCTTGTTTCCATTATTTTTACGGTATCACCGATTTTACATTCGTTTTGTTCGTCATGGGCTTTGAACTTTACAGTGTGTTTGACTCGCTTTGTGTAAAGTGGATGTTTTACAAAACTTTCGACAGCCACAACGATGGTTTTATCCATTTTATCGCTGGTCACTTTACCAATTCGAGTTTTTCTGTAACCTCTTTCTTCCATAAGCTAAACCTCCTTATCTATTGGTTTATTATGCTTCGTCCGACTTCATCGCACGTTCCTGGACAATTGTTTTGATCCGTGCATAAGTCTTCTTAACTTCTTTAATCCGCATTGGGTTTTCCAACTGGCCAGTCGCATGTTGAAATCTGAGGTTGAATAATTCTTCCTTCAGATCACCCAGTTTTGCTTCAAGTTCGGTCGTTGTTAATTCTCTTAATTCACTTGGTTTCATGCTTCATCACCCACTTCTTGTGCTTCCTGATCTTTACGAGTGATAAACTTCGTTTTAATCGGTAATTTATGTTGAGCAAGACGCATGGCTTCCCGAGCTACTTCCTCAGAAATTCCGGCAATCTCAAACATTACTCTACCTGGTTTTACCACTGCAACCCAATACTCGGGAGAACCTTTACCGGAACCCATTCGAGTTTCTGCTGGTTTTTGTGTCACAGGTTTATCTGGGAAAACTTTAATCCAAACCTGGCCACCTCTTTTAATATATCTGGTCATGGCAATACGGGCAGCTTCAATCTGATTAGCGGTAATCCAAGCTGGCTCCAGTGCCTGAATAGCAAAATCTCCGTAAGTGATTTTATTCCCACGAAGCGCTTTTCCTTTCATACGACCTCTATGTTGTTTTCTACGTTTTACACGTTTAGGCATTAACATATGCGTTGGCCTCCTCTCTTAGTTTTCTGTCCTGTTAGTAGGAGCTTTTCGGCGTGGTGCGCTTTTTTTAGCTTTGGCGTCATCTTCAGCTGTTACAGCTAAAATATCTTCACGTCCGGTTAAAATTTCGCCTTTATTGACCCAAACTTTTACACCTAATTTACCATAGGTGGTATCAGCTTCGGCAAAACCATAGCTGATATCAGCTCGGAGGGTTTGTAGTGGAACCTGGCCTTGAGCATAATGTTCGTTTCGTGCCATTTCAGCACCGTTTAAACGGCCTGCTACAGCAGTTTTAATTCCTTTTGCTCCAGCTCGCATGGTTCGCTGCATGGTTTGTTTCATTGCCCGTCGGAAAGAAATTCGTCGTTCCAGCTGAGCAGCAATGTTTTCGGCGACCAATTGCGCATCCATATCAACGTTTTTAACTTCTACGATGTTGATAAAAACGGTTTTCTTGGTCATTTTTTCAAGTTCAAGACGTAAAGCATCGATACCAGCACCGCCACGACCAATGATCATGCCCGGTTTTGCAGTATAGATATGAATCTTTACCTTATTACCAAAACGTTCGATGACAATTTTAGAAATGCCCGCCTGGTATTGATTTACTTTTATATATTTACGAATATCATAGTCTTCGATTAAACAATCTGCAAAATCCTTGTTGTTAGCAAACCATTTTGCGTTCCAGTCCTTAATAACGCCAACTCTTAATCCGTGAGGATTGACTTTTTGACCCATCTATGCCCTCCTTACTCTTTTTCTTTTAATACGGCTGTAATATGAGACGATCTTTTTCGAATAATTGTTGCACGTCCCTGCGCACCCGCTCTGAATCGTTTTAGTGTTGGTCCCTGATTTGCATAAATCTGATCGATATATAAATTTTCAGGGTTCATGTTGAAATTATTTTCAGCATTTGCTAAAGCAGATTTTACAACTTTATCGACAATTCCTGCTGCTTTAGTTGGTGTTAATGCTAGAATACTTAATGCTTCTCCAATGCTTTTGCCTCGAATTAAATCAGCCACTAACTTAGCCTTTCTGGATGAAACACGTACATATTTAGCTGTCGCTCTTGCTTCCATTCGTATACCTCCTTCTGGCTATCTTAATTTAGATTTCTTTTCTCCAGCATGACCTCTAAAGGTTCTGGTTGGCGCAAACTCTCCAAGTTTATGTCCTACCATATCTTCGGTAACATAAACTGGAACATGTTTTCTGCCATCATGTACGGCGATGGTGTGTCCTACCATTTGTGGAAAAAGTGTGGAGCTTCTTGACCAGGTCTTCAGCACGTTCTTTTCACCTTTTTCGTTCATTGCTTCTATTCGTTTAAGTAACTTTTCGTCAACATAAGGTCCTTTTTTTAATGATCTACCCATTGTTCAACCTCCTCTCGGTTCGTTATCTTATATGGTTGAGTGCTTATTTTTTATTTCGTGCTCTTACGATATATTTATCGGAAGGTTTGTTTTTCTTACGTGTTTTATAGCCAAGTGCCGGTTTACCCCATGGTGTAACTGGACCAGAACGTCCGATTGGGGCACGTCCTTCACCACCACCGTGTGGATGGTCATTCGGATTCATTACTGAACCACGTACAGTTGGGCGAATACCCATATGACGTTTTCGACCAGCTTTACCGATTCTTACATTCTGATGATCAAGGTTTCCGACCTGACCAATGGTTGCTCGACATTCGATTCGAACCAGCCGCATTTCCCCTGATGGTAGACGTAGTGTTGCATAATTACCTTCTTTAGCCATCAGCTGCGCGCTAGCGCCGGCAGACCGAACCATTTGAGCTCCTTTTCCTGTTTTTAGTTCAATACAGTGAACTGTTGTACCAACTGGAATGTTTTTAAGCGGCAGACAGTTACCAATCGTAATATCTGATTCCGGTCCGGAGAAAATAACATCTCCAACCTTTAACTTGAGTGGTGCAATAATATAACGTTTTTCACCATCTGCATAGTGAACAAGTGCTATATTTGAGCTTCGGTTTGGATCGTATTCAATTCCAGCAATCTTTCCTGGAATGTTGTCTTTATTTCTTTTGAAGTCAATAATTCGATATTTTCTTTTTGCTCCACCACCATGATGTCTTACCGTAATACGCCCATACGCATTACGACCAGCATGTTTTTTAAGTGGTTTTAACAAGGATTTCTCAGGCTCATGCTTGGTGATTTCCTCGAATGTATTGACGCTCATATTTCTACGTCCTGGGGACGTTGGTTTATACTTTCTAATACCCATTAATCGCTACCTCCTTTTTTGTATGCTTCTCGGGTTGTAGTCTCGTTTTTTTCTTATACGCCTTCGAAGAATTGGATACCCTTGCTTCCAGGTGTTAATTTGACAATTGCTTTTTTCCAATCTGATCTTCGGCCAACGAAACGTCCGGTTCTTTTCAGCTTGCCCTTCATATTCATGGTGCTCACTTTTTCGACTTCAACACCAAATATTACTTCCACAGCATGTTTGATTTCAATTTTATTCGCTCGTTTGTCCACTTTGAAAGTGAATTTTTTTTCTTCTGCATCAGCCATACTACGTTCGGTAATGATTGGCTTAATAATAATATCGCGAGGATTTTTCATTATGCGTACACCTCCTCAATTTTTTGTAATGCTTCCTGAGTCATGATCAATACGTCATATTTCA
>CAZEBY010000021.1:36290-39066 GCA_964510565.1 uncultured Lachnospiraceae bacterium
ACCTCCTCAATTTTTTGTAATGCTTCCTGAGTCATGATCAATACGTCATATTTCAACATATCATAGACGTTTAATTCACTGACCGTTGTGGTTGCAACTTTAGGAATATTGTTTGCGGAACGGATGATTGCTTCGTTGTTTTCCGGCAGTACAATCAAGGCTTTTTGAGCGTTGATATTGTTCAGCACCGCTACCATTTCTTTTGTTTTTGGAGCATCCATCACCAGTTGATTCAGCACACGAAGTTCATTGTCCTGAGCCTTGGCCGAGAATACTGACTTCATTGCTAAAGCTTTAACTTTCTTGTTAACCTTTTTGCTATAGTCTCTTGATTTTGGTGCAAAGATCACACCGCCGCCCTTCCATAATGGAGATCGGATGGTACCGGCACGAGCCCGGCCTGTTCCTTTTTGTCTCCAGGGTTTGCGGCCACCACCACGGACTTCTGATCGAGTCAAGGCGGAACGTGTTCCCTGTCGTCTATTTGCAAGCAGTGCGACCACTACTTCATGTACTACGTGTTCATTGGGTTCGATTCCGAAGATTGCTTCGCTTAATTCGACATCACCAACAACATTTCCTTTTACATCTAAAACGTCAATTTTAGGCATTTGATTTCCTCCTTTCAGGCTTGATTTTTTTATGCTTTAACGCTGCTTTTAATTGTAATAAGTGCTCCTCTAATGCCTGGTACTGCGCCCTTGATTAAAAGCACATTGTTTTCAGCATCGACTTTAACAACTTCCAAATTAACTGCAGTTACATTTTTGTTCCCCATTTGGCCAGGAAGTTTCTTGCCCTTGAATACTCTTGAAGGCGAAGAAGATGCTCCCATGGAACCTGGACTACGGTGATACTTAGAACCATGCGCCATTGGTCCCCGGGATTGGTTGTGTCGTTTAATAACCCCCTGGAAACCCTTACCTTTTGATGTTCCTGAAATATCAACTCGTTCACCAGCTTCAAACACATCCGCCTGAATTAATTGACCGGTTTCATAACTTGCATAATCATCAAGTTTGAATTCCCGGATTACTTTTTTGTATTCAACACTGTTTTTGTCATAGTGACCTTTTAGCGGCTTTGTCATGCGTCGTTCTTTTACTTCGCCAAAAGCTAGTTGCAGTGCTTCATATCCATCGGTTTCGATGGTTTTCTTTTGAAGCACAACGCAAGGTCCTGCTTCAACCACGGTAACTGGAATTACCGTTCCGTTTTCTGTGAAAATCTGGGTCATTCCAATTTTTCGTCCAATAATTGCTTTTTTCATCATTTCCTCCTAAATATCATTGGATTGCTGTGCAATCATAATACCAATGGGGTCTATAGTTTGATTTCTATATCAACGCCTGCTGGTAAGTTCAATCGCATTAATGCGTCTACGGTTTTTGGTGTCGGGTTTAAAATGTCAATCAACCGTTTGTGAGTACGCATTTCAAATTGCTCTCTGGAATCCTTATACTTGTGCACTGCTCGCAGAATTGTAATGATTTCTTTGTCTGTTGGCAGTGGCACCGGGCCAGAAACGCTCGCACCTGTTCTCTTTGCTGTTTCAACAATTCGTTCAGCGGATTGATCCAACAGTTTGTGATCAAACGCTTTTAATCTGATTCTAATTTTTTGTTTTGCCATACCTAAATTTTACCTCCTTATCAATTTTTACTCGTCATTTAGGTACTTCAACCACTCGTCAACCCATCCGGGTGTTTCATCGTTATTTTTTTAGCAAAATGATCGCTCATTTTGCATCTAATTGATGATTTTTAGTGGTTGTCGTCCGATTCAAAGATCGTGACATACTCCATGGGAAAAACCTGCCTAAGGCGACAGCAACCTCTCACTTCATCGCAGAGTGTCAACCTTTCACATTATACAAGAAAAAAACGCCTTTGGCAAGCGTTTTTTCATATTTTACAATAATTTTCAATTATATTTTTCCTTGTTTCAATATTTCTTCCGGCGGTGTATCGAGAAAATAAATCCCGGTCCCCTGGAGACCCAGATGAGCCGCCAAAACACATCCGATCGGCACCGGCTCAATGCTTTTTACCCCCATCAGACGCAAGGCCGCCTCGTATTCTTCCACCGGCTTCATTGATCCATTATAAGCTATACCAACATGCTGATCCAAATAACCAACAATATTTTCAGCCGTTTTATCGATGATCGTTTTTTGCGCTTTTTTTGACCCTCGTGATTTGCCAATGATTTTCAATTCTCCCTCTTCCACCGATACGATTGGATGAATCTTCAAAAAACCTCCAACTACTGCAGTCCCTTTAGAAACCCGACCACCCATATAGAGCCAGTTAAGATCTTCAATACTGAAATAAAAATGGGCATGGGGAATGAATTTTACTGCCGCTTCCGCCAGACAATCGAGATCTTTACCCCGATCAATCAGTTTCAGTAATTCCGCTGCAATCAGACCAATACTGCCGCCACTGTGAAGACTGTCGACGATCCGGCACTTAAAGTCGGGATATCTTTCTAATACATCCTTTAGAATCAGGCACGATGTTTCATAACTGCCTGATAGTTTGGATGTGAATGCCAGATAGAGGCATTCGCGATTATTTTTTGCACATTCTTCAAAGTATTCCAGAAAGTCCCCCGGATTCACCTGAGATGTCGTTGGAACTATTCCCTGTTCCATATATTTATTCATGCCATCCAGATCAATTTCCCGCTTGTCGCGGTAAGCCATCCCTTCAATGATCACATTCAGCGATACCATATCCAGATTGGGATGATTAATAAATTCTTTTGGCAGATC
>CAZEBY010000022.1:0-38122 GCA_964510565.1 uncultured Lachnospiraceae bacterium
TGTCGGTTGGTGTCTTTATTGAAGGGTTTGCGATGTCAACCCTGATTCCAGCCAGCATGATGCTGATTTCGATGACCGTCAAACCAAGCCAGATGGCTTTGGGTGTTTCCTTCTTTATGGCCGGGATGAATCTGTTCGGGTTTTTATCGACCTATTGGATTGGCGCCATTGCTGGCATTACCGGCGACGCCGTCACTGCCCCGATTGCGGTGGGCGCCTGCGTAACCGCCGCGTTCTTTGTGATCTACCTGATTGTCAATCCCTTAAAAGGTAGCGCGCCAATGGCGCAGGCACCTCAGGAATCCTGATTTATATGTTGAGACACCGAACTGGTGCAAATGATTTAAGATGAATAAGAAACCCCCTCGTTTTTCAGATTGAAAAATGAGGGGGTTTTAAGTGTCTGAAGCCAGATTTTTAATCACAGATCAGGGATGGTAATAAAAAGGCACGTACAGAAATAGGGGGATGAATCCAAATGGTTGGTGATCAAGCGGTGTAGATCGCAATCGCATCACTCATCAACTGGGCCAGTCCGGCGGCATGGGCGTCGATGTTTTCCTTAAAGCGTTCATCATTCACATACATCAGCCCCAGCCCGGCCAGAATTTCATTGCTGCAGTCGTAGTAGTGGCGGCTGATGTGAGCCTGCCACTCGGCGACCAGCGCCTGCACCGCCGGATCGGCAGCATCTTTGTCCATATTGGCGACAAAACTGGCATAGATGGCTTCGGCTTCATTGTGGATCGCTTCCCAGTTGTCCGCGGTATAACCACCGGTTCTTTTCTGGCTCTGGCGGTAGGCGTCGGTTTTACCCCAACGTTCGTTTACCTCAGCTTGGTATTGTTTTTTGTTGGTTTCGATTTCTCTCATATCAAAGGGTTTAAAATTCATGGTTGTTTCTCCTTCCAGTTTTTGATCGAGCAAGGCAATCAGTTGATCGAGCCGCCGGCGTTTGAGCAGCAGCAGGTGGCGCTGTTTTTTAAAGGCGTCCATTTCATCATAATCGGGATCGGCCAGAATCCCCTTGATTTCCTGGATTGAAAAGTCCAGCTCCCGCAAAAACAAAATATTCTGGAGCTGGGCCAGATTGGCCGGGTTGTAGTATCGATACTTGTTGGCGGTGACTTCACAGGGGATCAGAATTCCTTCACGATGATAGTAGTGAAGGGTGCGCACACTGACCCCGGTGAGATCGGCCACTTCTTTAACCGTCATTTTCATGTGATTCTCCTTGCCGGGTATGGTTTTGGCAGGCGGTTTTCCTGCCTGACTCTATCATAAGCTATGACCTTAGGTCAGAGTCAAGCGGAAAATTTAAAAAGTTATAATTGTCGGTACGGTTAAGTGCATTTGCTTCAGGAGTGAAATAATAATAATTTTTTTCAGCCGGCAGCATTGATTTGAGCCGATTGATTGATCTCTTTACCGCTTTATGTCATAATAAGAGATGAATTATTAAGATTAAGAAAGTGACAAAGAAAAGGAGATTAAAATGGGTAAGACAATTGCTGAAAAAATATTTGATGCGCACCGGGTTGACGAGCCGTTTCCAGATACACATGTATTAAAGCTGGACCGGGTTTTCTGTCATGAGATCACCACCCCGATTGCCATCACTGACCTGATGGCCCGGGGCATGGACCGGGTTTTTGATCCGACCAAGATCAAGGCCGTGATCGACCATGTGACCCCCGCCAAGGATTCCAAAACCGCCGAACAGGGCAAGATCCTGCGCGACTGGGCTCGCCGACATGAGATCAAGGATTTTTTTGATGTCGGCAGAAATGGCGTCTGCCATGCCATCTTCCCTGAAAAAGGGTTTGTCCGGCCGGGTTACACCATCATCATGGGCGACTCGCACACCTGCACCCATGGCGCTTTCGGGGCCTTTGCTGCCGGAATCGGTACCACTGACCTGGAAGTGGGGATCTTAAAAGGCGTCTGTGCCTTCCATTTCCCCAAAACCATTAAAATCGTCTTAACCGGGGCATTGCAGCCCGGCGTTTATGCCAAGGATCTGATCCTCTTTATTATCAAGGAGCTGACCGTCAATGGTGCCACCAATATGGTCATCGAGTTTACCGGTCCGGTCGTCGATGCGATGTCGATGGAATCGCGGATGACGCTCTGCAACATGGCTATTGAAGCCGGCGGCACCTGTGGCATCTGCTATCCCGATGCCGTGACCGTCGATTACCTGTGGGACTTTATCAAAGATGAATTCGCAACCAAAGAAGCGGCAGTGACCGAATACGCAAAATGGATTTCGGATGCCGATGCCGAGTACGAGCGGGTGCTCGAATACAATGTTTCAGAACTGCAGCCAATGGTGACCGTCGGCTACAAACCGGATCAGGTTTGTACTGTGGCCGAAGTTGCCGGTACCAGGGTCGATCAGATCTATATCGGCAGCTGCACCAACGGCCGGATTGAGGATCTGCGGATTGCGGCGGAAGTCCTCAAGGGCAAAAAAATCAGCGATAATGTTCGCGCCATCGTCAGCCCGGCGACGCCAGCCATTTATTCAATGGCCTTAAAAGAAGGCCTCATCGAAATTTTCCAGGATGCCGGCTTCTGCGTCACCAATCCCACCTGTGGGGCCTGTCTGGGGATGAGCAACGGCGTGCTGGCCGACGGCGAAGTCTGTGCATCGACCACCAACCGTAACTTCAACGGCCGGATGGGCAAGGGCGGCATGGTCCATCTGATGAGCCCGGCCACAGCGGCAGCGGCCGCGATTACCGGAACGATTGAAAATTCCGAATTATTCAAGGCTTAGAGAGGGGAATGAGATGAAGACATTTAAAGGAAACGTATTATTTTTGGATCGCAGTGATATCAATACCGATGAGATCATTCCTGCCAAATACCTCACCGAAATTACCAAAGAGGCCTTAAAACCCAATCTGCTCGAAGATCTGGTGCTGGCCGGTTTTGCCCGCGAAGACGTTCTCGATAAAGCGGTGATTGTCACCCGCGAAAACTTCGGTTGCGGGTCATCCCGCGAACATGCGCCCTGGGCGCTGGAAGTCAACGGCATCAACGTCGTGATCGCCGAAAGTTTCGCCCGGATTTTCAGACAGAATATGTACAATTGCGGGATGTTCGCCATTGAACTGCCCAAAGAAACCATCGATCACTTGTTTTCTGATTATGCCGGCAAAGCCGTGACAATGGCGGTCGACATAGCGGTCGATCAGCTGATCATCACGGCTGATGGTAAAACCGAAACGATTGGCTTTAGCGTTGGCGAGTTTGACAAAACCCTGGTCAAAGAAGGCGGATGGGTCGGCTACGCCGATAAAAACTATTAAATCACCGATTGGATAACAAACTAAGAAAGATTGTAAAACCTGGTTTTACAGTCTTTTTTTAGTCAGCCGCAGAAAAGAGGCGGCGCCGGAAGCCGCGCTACCTCGGAAAAATTAGGGTGTTTATTTGTGGGCTGTGGCAAATAAATTGCTGGTAATCGGGTAAAATAATAACATCAGCAGATTGACATTGGCCGTATTTTCATTTTATGACATCAGAAGAAGCGGAGGTAGGAGAAATGAATGCATTTTTAAGGCTTGAAGGCAAGGCCAGAGACGATTTTTATCAGGCTAAATATCAGTATTACCGACGTTTTAACCTGGGAATCCTGTTTTTTGCAGCGCTGCTGTTTTTCATTCTTTTTGTCCCGGAATGGCAGATCGACCAGCAGGTTTTATGGCACTCCTTGCTGCTGCGCAGCCTGGTGGTAATTCCGCTGGCGGTGGTGGTGGTGGCATATCGAAAAACCAGCCATTATAAAATTATGTCAGCTGTTACCCTGATCATGGCGCATGCGATGATCTGGGGAAATATCTGGGTGCATGCCGATTTGGCGGATCAATCCTATCTCAATGAAGTTTTCCTGATTATGAGTTTTATTTTGCTGCTGATTTCTTTTGCGGTTCCGCCATTTTATGCGATCATTGCCCAACTGGGTCTGATTGCAGATATTCTGCTGGCAAATCATCTCTACCATTTTGTCAATCTCGATGTGATCCTGTCTTTTAATATTCCGGTGATTATCCTTTTATGCCTGGTCGATTTGTTCACCACCAGGTTTTACTATGATCATTATATCACCCAGAGAAAGCTGGAGTTTGCGCTTTTTCACGATCCGCTAACCCAGGTTTTCAACCGCCGCCAGCTCCACAAGATCATGGGTGCTGGCCATGATCTGACCTTTATGAGTGATGCCATTGCGGTTGTGATTATGGATGTCGATCATTTCAGTGCGGTCAATGAAAAGTACGGCCATGATGAGGGTGACCGGATTCTCCAATTCGTGGCAGACTGCATCAAACACAGTCTGCGGGGTCCTGATCTGGTGATCCGCTGGGGTGGTGAAGAGTTTGTCGCGATTCTCTTTGATTGTCCCCGCGAACAGGCCAGCCAGGTCGCAGAACGAATCCGCCGCTCGGTTGAAAAATCAGTCAATGGGGTCTGCAAAATCACCATTTCGCTTGGGGTTGCCATCTATCCCGGTGGTGATTGCTTCGAAACCATCAAAAAAGCTGACCAGGCCCTGTATGTAGCCAAAAACAACGGCCGCAACCAGGTTGTTTGTTATGAAGAACTGGATCCGGACCAGTTAGCGAGAA
This sequence comes from uncultured Lachnospiraceae bacterium, assembly GCA_964510565.1. Lineage (GTDB taxonomy): Bacteria > Bacillota > Clostridia > Eubacteriales > Eubacteriaceae > Acetobacterium. The sequence continues at coordinate 4,635 of CAZEBY010000022.1, forward strand.
CCCGGATCACGGGACAAACTGATGCCTGAGCGAACAAAGCAGATCCGGCCAAATTTCTTTGAGACTTCATCAGTGTCATTTCGGATGATATATATAGATTACATTGGCAATTATGAAAAAAAGGGGGAGTGGATAATGCCTGAAAAACGCAAAATTTTATTTATCAGTCTGATCATTATTTATCAGCTGGTCTATCTGCTGTCCGCGACCCTGGGGAATGAGCTGCTGGTAATTCTGCTAAAACCAGGGGCGACGCTGTTGGCCTGGTTGTCGATGCGCCTCTTTACCTCACTGATGGAAGTTGAACAATCGTTTAAAAAGATGGTTTCCTATGGATTTCTGGTCTGGTTGCTGGCCGATCTCATCGCCATGGTCGGGGAACTGATTATTTATTTGGGCGGTTATGATCTGGTCAGCTTTTATAATCTGGAAGTGCTGCTCTATGCCGTCAGCCGGATTGTGATCCTGGCTACCGTTGCTGGCCTTTATAATCTGGTTACTAAAAGAATCAGCCAGTTTCAGGTGATGGCCGATCTGATCACCCTGGTAGTCTGCCTGATTCTGACCATCTGGCTGATCTTTTTTAAGCCCGCACCGCAGTTGCAATGGTCGCGGATGATTTCCGGAGACCTGATTACGATCTTTTCCTTCTTTTACATTGCGATCAGTCTTTTTCTGCAGGGACTGCTGCTGCTAAACTGGCTTTATTTTAAAGAACGGATTCTCACCATCGGTCATCGCATCGTCTTAATTGGTTTAGCTCTGGTCAGTCTGACGGATCTGATTGCGGCTATCTATCCCAGTCTGATTTATCAGAGTGACACCATTGATCAGACTTATAAAGTCGGGATACTGCTGATTGCCATTGGCGGGGTTTATTTCAATCAGCCGGCGATTTCTGAGATGCCCGCTAGAACCGCCCAGAAGCATACCAGTAGCTGGCAAAATGGCTTTTATTTTCTGGCCTATCCGTTGTTTGCCTGGGCCATCGTCGGAATGGATATGGATCTGCTGATCTATTTTCTGATGATTGCCTTCTATATGGTCAGCTGTCTTTACACCCGGCAGATTGAAGTCACTAAAGCCTTATTGGAAAAAGAAATGGCTTACAGCAAACAGCTGAAAAACCAGCATTATTTCACCACGCAATTACTGGATGCCCTGCCCGGAGGTATTTTTTATCTGTCCCGGGACGATCAGCTGCTGGGGATGAACAACAAACTGATCCAGCATTTTGGTTCCGGTGCCGAAGCATATATCAACCGAAATCTTTCCGAATTCCCCTATATTTCCAAAGTCGATTACCGGGAGTATTGCCTGATGAAGGAAGAGGTGCTGGCAACCCGCCGGCCAACCGTGCGGCAGTCGACATTTATAAGTGCCGACGGGCGGGAGTGGTATGCGCTTTACAGTCTGAATCTTTATTATCTGGCCGACGGTTCGGTGGGCGGTTTTTTGGGTGTGTTTACCGATATCTCAGAGATCAAAGAAAAGGAAAAAGCGCTGGAAGTGGCGCTTAAGAACGCGAATGCTGCCACTGAGGCAAAGTCCTTGTTTTTGGCCAATATGAGTCATGAAATCAGAACTCCAATGAACGCCATTCTGGGGATGTCACGTCTGGTGATGGAGTCCGGGCTGAGTCCCCGGCAGCAGGATTATATCAATGACATTCATAGCGCAGCCACCGCCCTGCTGGGAATCATCAACGACATTCTCGATTTTTCGAGGATTGAATCCGGCAAGCTGGCCTTGGAAAGCGTTGATTTCGACCTCGAAAAAGTCGTCAATGATACGATTCGATTGTTTGCCGAAAAAGCGGCCGAACGTAAGCTTTCGTTATTTGTCACACTGCCGCCGGCGTTGCCGCGGTGGTTTCGCGGTGATCCGCTGCGGCTGGGGCAGGTGCTGATCAATCTGGTCGGCAATGCGGTCAAGTTTACCAGTGCCGGAGAGATTGAAGTCAAGATCAGTCAGGCCGAATCGCGTAAGCATCAGCATCAGCTCACTTTTTCAGTCCGGGACACCGGGATCGGGATTGCACCCGATAATCTGGAACGGATTTTTGAGTCGTTTACCCAGAATGATAACTCAACCACCCGGCACTACGGCGGCACCGGTTTGGGGCTCTCGATCAGCCGTAATCTGGTTTCCCTGATGGGTGGGCAGCTATCGGCCGAAAGTCAACTGGGGCTTGGCAGCACCTTCAGCTTTACGGTCTGGCTGGAACAAGCGACCGCGGTGGCACCGGCTGATCAGCCAGCCATCGCGCAACGCGAGGGCAACTCCCGGGGCAGCCTTGCCGGTCTCAGGATCCTGGTCGCTGAGGACAATCCGGTTAACCGGCAGATTGCAAAAGAATTTTTGCAACTGGCCGGAGCCGAGGTCGATTCGGTCGAAAACGGCGAAGAAGCTGTAAATCGGATTTGCGCAGGTGAAGCCAAAAATCGTTACGATCTGATTCTGATGGATCTGCAGATGCCGGTGATGGATGGCTTTGAGGCGACCCGTAGAATCCGGCGGAGCGACCGGGAGATTCCGATTCTGGCCCTGACCGCCCGGACCATGGCAGACGAAAAGCAAGAGTGCCTGAAAAATGGCATGAATGATCACATTTCAAAACCGATTGAACCGCAGATTTTGTACCAGACGATAAAAAAATATGTCAAACTGCCAGCAGAAACTGCGGTGGCGGAAAATAGCTCGGCCATGACACCGGCCCGCGGCGAGACTACACTGGTGGGCAAAGAAAAATCAGCAGCAAACAACACCGCCGTAATGCAAATTACCGAAATTGACTGGGATAAGCTAATGAGTCGAATCGGCAATAGCCAGGAGCTGATCTTGATACTGTTGAACGTGTTTGCCGAAACCCACCGCAACATGGCCGCTGATCTCGAAGCGGCGCTAGCAGCCGGGAATGAAGAACTACTGAAACAAAAACTGCACACCGCCAAAGGGGTGCTGGGCAATATTGATGCTATCGGGCTGTATCAGCAGGTCATACAAATCGAAGCGGCGCTGCGTGAGACCGGGATTGATGCAGTACTCAGGCAGGAGCTTAACCATTTCAAAACCAACTTCGATCTTTTTTATGCAGCGATTTTAAGATTTATCGACAGCCAGCCGCACTCGGACGAGCAATGAGGCCGGGGCTTTTATAGAAGAGAAACCGGAAGAACGCCTGGTCGATTGTTTCACAGAGCGAGTAAAGTGTTAAGAATCGTCAGCACCGCCTCCGGTTCCTCGAAGATGGGGCTGTGGGCGGAGTCTTCAAAAAGAACGAAGTGTTTGGCCGGCGCTGCGATTTCTTCCAGAAAAATTTCTGACAGGTGATGATTGACGGTGTAATCATAGGCACCCGATAAAAAGATGACGGGAAGATCCAGGCGGCTGATCAGATCACTAAGATTGGCTTGCCGGAACTCTTTGTTGAGCTGCGAATCTTTGGAAAAAGATTGGCCCTGCCAGATTTGAATCTTTTCTTTGAGTAAATATTCCCGGTGTCTCAGCACTTCCAGAAAAATACCACGAAATACCGAATACATCGTGTGGGTGGTGCCAATCCCGGCCTCATGCATCATCCGGTCGCGAATCCCTTCGTAGGCAGCAGTCCCGTAAGGGGCTTTTTTAAGTTGCGCCAGATTTTTCTGATCCTCGGCATAGTAGTCAAGCATCCACTCGTAGGCCAGTTCTTCAGACAGATCCAGATTGACCGACTGTGCCACCCCGATATAGGCGTGGTAAAGCTCCGGAGCCCGGGCGGCGGCCTGAATGCCAAGATAGCTGCCAAAGGAGTGGGCCATCAGATAGATTTTATCCTGGTGGAAACGTTGGCGCAGATACTGGGTTACCGCAATCGTATCGGCGACCAGCTGGGAAGTGGTCATCGTCTCTGGCGGGATGGCAGGGTGGTAGGACAGTCCTGCTCCCCGTTGATCCCACCAGACCACCGTAAAGCGTTCGTCAAGCCGGCTCGGATGACTGGCGTTAAGCCAGTACTCCGGCATTCCCGGGCCGCCATGGACAAACAGCAGCACCGGATTTTTGATATTTTGGGATTTGATGATCATCCCCATTTCGACGCCATTGATGGACACCCAGGATTTTTCCGACAAACTTTCCGGCAGCTGCTGGCCATTGGCATCGCGATAGGGAATCATTTTACCGCAAAACAATACCATCAGCAAGGTCGTGGCGATGCTGATCAAACCCAATAGGATAACTAAAAATAGTACCATTTTTTCCGCCCTTTCAAAAAAGTATAAGATCACCGCTCGTAACAACCTATATAGCGAAATATGATGTTTCGATTATATCCAAACGCTTTGCTGGCGTCAAGCGGCAAGGATTGTTTCACTAGATCGCAGTGGGGTACTGAAAAAAATAAAACTGAGGCTGATTCGCATTGCTGGTGCAGAATCAGCCTCAGTTTTGTTTGGCCATGATCATGATCGGGACTCCTCTCTGTGATTGCTTCAGCGATTATTAATCAGGGGACATAGGTGCAAAAATAACCGTTGATATAGATGCCATTGTCACCCAGGGGATTACAGTCAATGTAATACTGATCGCCGCCGCTATAGATGGTGCCGATGGTGCCGCCGGTACCGACGCTAACCGTGGATGAGTAGTAATCATAGTAATAGTCGCTGCCGCCGTCGGTGATTAGCAGCATGCCACCACTAAACTGAAAGTATAGGGTAAAGCCGCTGCCATCGGTCCACTTCCAGGTGCCGCTGATGTAATCTTCAAATTGCTGCCATTCGGCCGTGGCCGGATCGACGGTGGCCGGTGGGGTGGTGGCGGCCGGGGGGGTTGTGGCCGGCTGTGTGGTTGCCTGTTGTGGGATCGTAATGGTGTAGGTGCCGGTTTTAATTCCGCTTTTGTTGCCGTTTTTGTCAATGGCAATGCTCTTGATGGTTGTCGTCGCATTTAAAACGATGGGGTTTTCATAACGGCTGGATGTGCTAGTCGGATCGCTGCCATCAATGGTGAAATAGACGACAACTTCCTCACCGGCCGGCTTGTTGATCGTCACCTGTTGGCTGGCCGTGTAGCTGCCTTCGTTTAAGGAATACGACGGCAGATCAAGCGTGACGGATTGAGTTCCGGTCAAGCCCTGGGTGGTCATTTGGCCGGTGACCGCCGGATTGCCGTTGGTTTTGCCGTTAAGGTTGAACCAGATAATCGTGGCCCCGCCAATTATCACCAGTACGCCCAGGAGAACGGCGAGGACCACAATCGCCGTCTTCGGGGATCCACCCGGCGCTGTTTTCGGCGCTGCCGGAATCGGGACTAAAGCCATTCCCGTTTGTGGGATTGGCGCTTGTGAGACTGGGCTGAGATAATCGGCTGAATTGGTATCAAAGCCGCAATTCCCACAAAATGGTTCATTGGGATCCAGTTTTGCTCCGCACTTTGGACAAAATTCTTTATTCATGAATTTCACCTCCCTTCCACAGTGTGAAGGCTTTTGCGGTGATGCTATATTAACTTAATACCCGTGTGAATTGAAATATATCATTATATTTTGGAGAATATTTTACGACGGAAAGATTCACAACATACCCGAATAGGAAGCGGCGATGAAAAAAATATTTGACGAGTTGGCTAGTTATAATGTAGTATAATAAATAAAAAATAATAAAACATAATTAAAAATGACGAAAAATGCAAATCATGGTTCAGTGGCTGCGGTTGACCGGCAAAAATTCTACATCCGGATGACTCAAGCGAGTAACCAGGTCAGCTTGTCGCATAAAAAATAAAATTAACAGGAAAGAAGGTATGTTGATGCAATTTGTTATTGTGGCCGGTACCCCCTCATCCGGAAAAACAGCGGTGATGGTGCACACCATCCGCCATTTGCAAAAGAGTGGTCAGCAGGTCGCGGTTTGTAAAATTGACTGCCTCCAGACCAATGACGATTCGACTTACCGGCGGCTGGGCATTCCGGTGGCAGTCGGTTTGAGCGATTACGTTTGCCCCGATCACTTTTATGTGGCCAACCTGGAAGAAATTGAACAGTGGGCCGAGGCCCAGAAAGCCGAGGTGCTGATTCTGGAAACCGCCGGTCTTTGCCACCGCTGTGCCCCAGCGGTCTACGATTGCCTGTCGATCTGTGTGATCGACAACTTGATTGGGATCAACACCCCCCGGAAAGTGGGGCCGATGCTGAGCTCAGCCGACGTGGTGGTGATCACCAAGGGGGATATCGTTTCCCAGGCGGAGCGGGAAGTCTTTCGGCATCAGGTGGAAAGCGTGAATCCGCACGCGCAGATTCTGGAAATGAACGGTCTTACCGGTCAGGGAGCCTTGACTCTCAAAAACGCCATCCTCACTTATCCAAAGTTTGATGGTATCACCGGCAAACAGCTGAAAAATCCGATGCCGGCAGCCATCTGTTCCTATTGTGCCGGGGAAACGGTGATCGGCAAGAGTTTTCAGATGGGGGTGGTCAAAAAAGTGGATTTCGGGAGTGGTGAACGATGCTAAAAAAAATAACAATACTGGGGGGCCTTAACAAAAGCGGTCAACCAGAAAAAATTCAGAAGCTGGTAATTCAATCCGGCGAGATCCTGGCCGTAGTGGGACCGACCGGATCGGGAAAAACTCAGCTGATCGGGGATATCGGGCAGGTGTCAGAAACAGAAACTCTGACCGGTCGGCGGGTAATGGTTGACGATGGTTGTGCTATTGGGAATAATGATCAGAAAAAGCGCCGCTATCTGATGGCGCAGGTTTCCCAGAATATGAATTTTGTGATCGACATGACCATCAGCGAGTTTCTGATGATGCATGCCGAGGTTCGGGCGGTGTCAAATCCGCAGGCTGTCCTGACTGAGGTACTGGCCATTACCAACCATCTGTCAGGCGAGTCGGTAACCTTTGAGACTAATCTCACCCAGTTGAGCGGAGGTCAGTCTCGGGCTCTGATGGTCGCGGATGTGGCGCTGTTGAGCAATGCACCAGTGGTTCTGATTGATGAAATTGAAAATGCCGGGATTGATCGTCTCAAAGCCCTGGATATTCTTACCGGACAGGGAAAAATTGTCCTGGTGGTGTCTCATGATCCGACGTTGATGCTGATGGCCGACAAGCGGGTGGTGATGAAAAATGGTGGCATGGACGGGATTTGTTATACCTCATCAGAAGAACGGCAAATCCTCGACGAGCTGGTCAATACTGAAAAGCGGGTCAACCGTTTGCGCGAACAACTACGCAAAGGCAGGAATTTGAGAAGCGATTATCACAAAGAGGAGGAATTGAAAATATGGCAAAAATACTCGTCCACCTACCGTTAAATATCAGCCGGACCCTGGAAGAAATGTTGAAGTCGGCCGGACAGGCATTGAGTAAAAAGTATGGACTTCAGGTGGAGTTGATTCGCAACCCCTGCCTGCCAGATCTGGCTGCCGGGGAGAATGAAGCGGCCACGGTAATTCCGGATATGGTTGTCGGTCATATTGATTATTTTACCCGCTACAGCAATGATTTTCTGGAAAAGAATTTTTGTTCGTTGTCCGGTCGTTATCCGCTGCGATCTGAGTTGACAACGGCTGGTTTTGGAGATGGCCGTGGTTATTTTCACCCTTTTACGATTATCCCGTTTGCGATTTTTGCCAATCCCGAGATGCTCCGAGAGGATCAGTGTCCGCGCTTTTGGGAAGAGCTGGCAGATCCTTGCTGGGCCGGTAAAATTGTCATTCCCGATGAGCAGCACATGGCCACGAAGATGATCCGGGCTTTTATGAAAACTGAGTATCCCAAAAAAAATGAACAGTTCAGTGCGAACCTGGTCAATGAGGGGGGGCCCCTCAATGTCGTCAATGCAGTGGATGAAGGCCGCTATCCCCTGGGGATTACCAACATCACCTTTGCCCGGATTTCCGGCAATAAGAAGATCCGGATACTATGGCCGCAGGATGGTTTTTTCTGCATGCCCCAGATTATGGCTTTTCGCAAAGGGGCTGATGAGCGGTTGCAGGAAATTGGAGATTTCCTGTTGTCACCGGTGGTACAGGATTATCTGGCCATGCAGACCTTTGTACCGGTTTCGCCGGAAGTGGCAATTCCCGAGATTCTGCTGGAGCATGATTTCAGTCTACGCTGGAAAAGCTGGCCGGCCTTTTTAAAGGCCATTAAACAATAAGCCAGCCGGTATATCGAAAAGGTAAAGAAGAGTTGTCTTAAGAATTATGGCGGGAGGTGCAAATGTTTAGTTTAAGTAATGTCGACTTGAATTATGGCGAACTGAAGGTGCTCGAGCAATTTAGTCTTGATTGTCATAAACGGCAGTTTATTACCTTGTATGGCCCTTCAGGGGTGGGAAAAACCAGCATTTTAAATCTTTTGGCGGCGCTCATTAAACCCCATGCCGGGGTAGTTGCAGCTGATTTTCAGCGGATTGCCTATGTCTTCCAGGAACCCCGCTTAATTCCCTGGCTCAGCGTCCGGGAGAATCTGGAGATTGGTCTTTTTCATCAGGGACTGGATGATGGCGAACGTCAAAAACGGGTAGATGATCTGTTGCCGATTTTGGATCTGGCTGAATTCGGTGATTATCGCCCCAACCAGTTAAGTGGGGGGATGAAACAACGGGTTTCAATTGGCCGGGCCTTTATCATTCATCCTGATCTGCTGTTGCTGGACGAACCCTTCACGGGTCTGGATGAAAACCTCAAAAATGATATGCAGGAGCTGTTGATTTCGCTTGAGCAATGGCATTGCTGTACGACAGTGCTGGTTACGCATGATATCAATGAAGCCATCAAACTTAGCGACCGGATTGTGGTTGTTGAGGGACGGCCCTGTGAGATTATCCTGGATCTTTATCTTCAATCAGATCGGCGCTTTATCGGGGACTATACCACCCAGATCAGACAGTCTATTTCCAGGGCGATGACACCGCTGGCAGAAACTCTGGAATATGCCTGAAGCCGCGGCTTTAGCCAGCAAAAAATGCCGGGGTAGGCTTAAGAAGCAGGTACATTGGGCAAATATTTTTAATAATCCAAAAGGAAAAATGAGGAGGAAAAGTTGATGAAAAATAAGTTGATTGCAATGTTGGTGTGTCTGGCAATGATTGTGCCGCTGGCTGGTTGTACAGCCAAGGCGGATGGGGAAAAGTCAGATAGTAAAACGACTGAAACAACGGTGAAAGCGGCCAGTTTCGAAGAACTGAACCTGGCTGTCGGAACTGCACCGGGTCCAGTGACTTATCCGCTGGCTCAGATGACGGAGCAAAACAGTAATATTGTTCTTAAACCCTGGCAGAGCGGGGAACAGCTGACGGCGATGCTGACTTCCAAAGAAGTACAATTGTGCAGCACCCCGATCAGCAATGCGCTGCTTTGCTATAACAAGGGTTTAAATACCAAACTGCTGATGGTGACCGTTTGGGGCATGCTCTATGTGATGAGCTCCGAAAACGAAGTGGCCTCCCTGCAGGACCTCAAAGGCAAGGAAGTGGTGCTTTCGGGACAGGGCGGGATCCACGATTTGATTTTTCGCCATATTTTAATTAAAAACAATATCAATCCGGAGACTGATCTGACTCTGACCTACATGGATATGTCGGAAGCCTCAACGATGCTGGCTTCAGGAGCGATCAGCTATGCGGTGCTCAACGAACCACAGTCCTCGATTGCCAGCTTGAATGCAGCCAAATCCGGAGTGACACTGAATCGGGTGATGGATCTGACAGAGGAGTGGGGCAAACTTCCCGGCCAGGAAAACGCCCGATTTCCGATGGCTGGCATTGTCGTAGTGGCAGACAGTGGAATTACTCCGGAACAGGTGGCCGGCTTTGAAGAGGCCTATATCGAAACGGCCGACTGGGTGGCCGCCAATCCGGAGGCCATTGGTCCGATTGTTGAAAAATATGTACCGACGATGAAGGCCGCCGCAGTGACCCAATCCCTTAAATATGCCCGGCTTCAGCCGGAGCCGGCGATCGACTGCATGGATGAAGTGGAAGCTTTTTTTAAAGAACTGAGCCAGACGGCGGATATGAAAGCTTTTGGAGGTAAATTGCCGGATGAAGGATTCTATTACCAGAATAAATAAAAACTATTATTACCTTGCTGGGGTGATGATTTTGCTAATTGCCTGGCAGCTGTTATCGCTATGCTATGCTCCGGTGCTGGTGCCTTCGCCCGGAGAAACCCTGGCTGCTCTGGGATTTCTGATTCAAAGTGGTGAACTGAGTCAAAATCTGTGGATCACCTTTCAGCGGCAGCTGTGGGGGCTGGGTCTGGGCATTGGGATTGGTTCGATCAGCGGGCTGCTGGCCGGTTATTTTACCCGGCTGGAGCTTTTGATGCAGCCGCTGATCAACTTTTTGCTGGCAGTGCCGGCAATCATTTTTGTAACCATGGCGATGGTCTGGTTTGGATTGGGAACGGTGATGACTACCTTTCTGGTTGCATTGCTGGTTTTCCCTTTGGTGCATACCAATACAGCGGCAGGGCTTAAATCAATTGATCCCCAATTGCTGGAAATGGCTCAGGTTTATCATCTGCCGACGGTAAATAAGATCACCAAAATCTATCTGCCGGGGATGCGGCACTATCTGATTGTGGGACTGTCGCTGGCAATGGCATCATCGGTACGGTTGACCATTATGGCCGAATTGCTGGGCTCGCGTGAGGGAATGGGTCAGCGCATTGCCATTGCCCGGGCCTATCTGGAAACTGATCAGCTGTTTGCCTGGATCACCGTGTTGTTAACGATTTTGGTGGGCTTGGAGTTTTTCTTGATTCGGCCCTTAAAACGGTGGGCGAGTGTGGATCAACTGGCGGCCGGATAAAATAAAATAAGTGAGGAATTGCAGATGAGTAGTCAAGCAGAGAATTTTGATCGGATGGTTCAGGAGGTTTTTGCACCGGTGTTTCCGGTGATTGCCAGAGATTTTATCAAAAAAAGCGGGATTACCGCGGGAACCTGTCTGGATATTGGTTGTGGTACCGGTTATATGGGTTTGGCCCTGGCCGAAGCGAGTGATTTGAAGGTCACCCTGTTGGATTGTGATCAGGAAATGCTGGGTATTGCCCGGAGAAACAGTGAAAAGCGGCAACTAGCAAATCCGGTTAAACTGATGGAAGCCGATGTCCATGCGATTCCCTTTGAAGATGAATCGGTGCAACTGGTGGTCAGTCGGGGCTCTGTTTTTTTCTGGCAGGATCAGCCCAAAGCCTTCCAGGAGATTTATCGGGTTCTGTCTCCTGGTGGGATGGCCTTTATTGGTGGCGGTTTCGGCACACCAGAGCTGAAAAGTCAAATCGATGCTGAAATGATAAAAAGAAATCCTGACTGGTTAGATCATCTCCACGGCAGAATCGGCCCGGAAGCCCCGGCAGCTTTTCGAGAAGTGTTGATCAAAAGCGGTATTCCCCGATTTGAGATCGACCACACGCCGGTTGGTATGTGGGTTATAATCAATAAGTAAAGAAGCTCCCTGACACCGCTACGTGTCAGGGAGTTTTTTCAGTGATGAAAGTGGATAATCCTGGCGGGGCATTTGGCCACGGCGTCTTTGATGGCCAAGCCGTCGCCGGGCGACAGGGTCTGGCTGGTGATCGAGGCTTTTTTATCGACCATCGTAAAATGGCTGGGGGCGATTTTGGCGCACAGGCCGCAGCCCACGCAATAGTCCGGATTTAGAGAGAGGGGAGTATCCAGCCTGGCTGCTTCATCATCAGTGGGAAGATCCTCCGGTTTGACAAATCGGGAGGTAAGATAGCCCATCAGAAAAATCGCCAGGGTGGTCAGAATCCAGCGGACGACCATAAATTTCGGACCGAGAAATTTACTTTCAGTAACCAGCATCGGGATTTTTATCACCGCCCAGGTCGACAGAATGATAACAATGTTGGTAATGCTGGCGCCCTTGCTCAATAGCATTTTACAAACCGGAAAGGCCGCGTAAATGGGACCGGCCGAAAAACTGCCCAGTAAAAAGGCAAACAGTGAACCTTTGATCCCCGCGCTTATGCCAAAGGCATTTTCAATCGTTTCTCGTGGAACCCAGGCAGATATCAGCGAGGTTAACAGCAGTATCACCGGCATGATCATCAACATTTCCTTGACATAATACCAGGTGTTTAGTAGTGACGGCAGAAATTTATCCGGGGCCAAAATGCCAACGGCCATATAAGCCAGGAGCACGACCATCAGAAAGCGGTTGTTTTTAAGTTGGCTTTTTAAAAAGGTCATAGGATTACCCCCATCGCCAGGGCGATCACCAGCGCAAAACCAAAGCTCAGGGAGTTGCGGATCAGCGTAAATTTCAGACCAAACTCTCTTTTCTCAAGCGGAAAGGTTACCACTCCGACCATCGTCAGCGTGGTTAGAAAAGCGACAATGGGAACGATGCTGGCACCGGCGTCGACCAGCGAGGCCACCAGCGGAAACGCGACAAAGGCGGGAATCAGGGTGATGCTACCCAGAAGTGCGAACAGCACCGTGGAAAAAACCTCGTTGGCCTGACCGATGGTGGCTTTGATCGTTTCTGGCGGCACAAAGGTAAGGATCAGGCCAATCAACAGCAAGATGCCAAGAATATCGCCGGCGATCCCTTTCATCATCCCTCCGGACATTTTAATGGCCTTGAGCGTTTTGCCCGAGTCTTTTTTTAGTGAAAACCCCAGCCAGACCAGGGTAATCACCCAGAAAATCAGTGTAAAAACATCCATATTTCAACCTCCATATTGATGATCCGAATCTTTGCTTTAAAATTCGAATTTTCTATAGTATACTGTAAATCAGTAAACTAAAAAGTTACTACGGTCACACAAGGAGGTTGTTTTATGAATCATCAGGATTTCATGTCCGTTTTATCCAGTCATAGCCTTTTTTCGGATTTTTCAAATGAAGCTCTGAATCAGGTTTTCAGAGCCCATTACTATGAGAAACGGGAATATCAAAAAGATCAGGTGATTCATTTGCAGAACGAATGCTGCCGAACCATGGATCTGATTCTCAGCGGCCGGGTGGCGGTGCAGAATCTCGACAGCGAGGGGAATGTCCTGACCATCAGTATTTTTCAGGATGGTGATGTGCTGGGAGCCAATCTGATTTTTTCCAGCCGTAATACTTATCCGATGACGGTCTTGGCCCAGTCTGAAGCGGTGATCCTTCATCTTCATCAGGAACTGATTCTGGAATTGTGCCAGATGAGCCGCACCTTTATGATCGGGCTGATGAAAGCCATCTCGGATAAGACGCTGATTCTCACCGATAAGATCAACGCGATCTCGATGAAAACAATCCGCCAGTGTCTCATTGATTTTTTACAGTATGAGTCCCGAATTCAAAAAAGTCCGATCATTCGACTTCCGTCATCAAAAAAAGAACTGGCCCAGCGTTTTGGTATTCAGCGATCCTCTCTGAGCCGGGAACTCAACAAAATGCGCCAGGAGGGACTGATTGATTTCGATGCCAGAACCATCACGATCAAAAATTTAGGCGGCGGGAACAGGTTATAAAGCGCACCGCCTATTTTTGACGCAGTTAATCATTAAAAAGTGGGACATTGGTGCTGGCTGACAAAGATTCATCAGCCAACCTCAAAAAAGAACTAGAGCCGATTCTGCCATTTTACCTGCAAAACCGGCCTAGCTCACAATCTCAGTCGTCATCCGTTTGGACTCCTTCTTCTGATTTTATCAAAAACCTTCTTTTTCACTTTTCAGTTTAACGCTTACACGCTTATTAGGGGATATCCGTCTGTAAAAAGAATTCACTTTTCGATAGATGGAGTGATCTGTTTTTTAAGCAGATATTTTTCCCGGCCGTTTAACCAACTTATTTCATCATGGTCAAATTTTCATCTTCAACCTCGGGTCGGTACATTGATTATATTGCCAGCGTCGTATTTGTTGTGGAGTGGTTGACACATTGATTCTTTTCACTCGTTCCTGAAAATGATTGAGTTGATCTTTGATATGGACTTATTATATCACGATGTGGCAGAAAGTAAATAGATAAAATGTAAACGTTTGTATTTAATTCGTATAAGATAATATACAATTTTTATAGGAAGTGGCAATCGTCATGACCGCGATCGTCCTGAGGATCTGCGTATCAGGCAAAAAGCCGCAGTGTCCAGTTATAAAAGAGGTTGTCACGGCTGTTTTTAATAGCGGATCCAATCAATTAACAGCTGCTGGGTTTGGGGGGCGGGTCTTTTAGCGAGCCAGTCGGGAAACCAGGCATTGACCATCAGGTGCATCGGGTTGTGTGGAATCCCCGCGGTAAAGCGGGTCAGCAGAATATCGTCCACATAAAAATCGATAAAATCCGGCTGATAGTCAATCCGGTAATGATGAAAATCGGCGGTCGGGTCAAAATTCAGATCGCTGGTCAGCGATTCGGTCAGCGCGCCGTTGGCATAGCTGGTAAACATAATTTTGCCATCCACCTGATTATAGATTTCAATGTCGATTTCCTGAGCATAGTCCGGGGGGGCATAGAGAAAAAAGCCGGTGATGCTTGATGGCGCATCGGGCAGTTTCATCGAAAGTTCATAGCTGCCATAGCCTTTTAAAGCCGTGCTGGAGACCTCACCACTGGTCATCGTTCCGGCCGGGATGGTAATTACCAGCTGGCCATCGTTAACTGTCACGTTCTCGGGCTTGAACTGGGTCTGGCCGAGGCGATGGCTGGAAATTTTAAAGACCGCAGGATCGAGAAGGCCAGTAAATTTGGATACAATCCGGATCTGGATGGCTTCCAGTCGTTTCGATTCACCGGCTGTTCCGGCGATAGCTCCGTCTTTTTTCCAGCCCTGAGACCAGCCGTCATCCTGAATATGAACCCGGTATTCAACGGCATAATCAGTCACCGGCGCTCCGGAAGCATCGGTCAGTTGCAGTTGAATCGCTTCCAGCCGCTGGCTTTTGCCCAGAGAACCGGCAAAGTCGCCATCATTTTTCCAACTGAGCGGGTCGTCGGTGGCTGCCTGCCAGCCTTCATTTTCAATATGGACATTGTAGCGGATGCTGTAACCCGCGATGGTTGCGGTAGCCCCAGTTAACGCTACCGTCAGCCCTTCAATCCGTTTGCCTTCACCGGTGGTGCCCAGCAGTCCGCCATCTGTGATGACACCGTTATCCGCCGGCAGATCCCCGTAGTCCTGAACGTGGCCGCGATAAGCCACTCCCAAGGGTGTCGGCGCGGCAGCCTGGGCGTGAACGGGAACGGGCCACACTGACCATAACAGCAGCCCTACAAAGGACAATATTTTCATGAGACACCTCCTCGCTATTGTTCATCAGCGATAATCATTCTTGATTGAGATTTTATCAAAGGAGTCTTAATTAAAAGGTTATCCGCGTGTTTTGATACCGTCCGTCGAGATTGTCCAGTTGTCGGTCGACAAGCGGGCACAGCGGTGACAGGTGCTGATAAAAGTGAAAGTGGCGAAAAAGCGTGGCGGGTGAAGAGTAATTTGCGATAGCCATTTTGGGCGAATAGGCGTATAATTATAAGCACATACAAAAATAAAATACTACAAAAAAGAAAGAGGGTAGATGGATTTATTTCAACAACACATCATGAATAGTCTGATCCCCATTGCAATCTTTGTTTTTTCATTTGGAACAATGGCCTATATGAATTTCAAAAATGGCAAGGCAACCGGAAATAAAAGATTGAAAGGCTTTGGGATGATGTATCTGGTTTTTCTGATTGGCGGTTTATTGATTATCGGAGTGATGTTTTATCTGGAATATCGAGAATTGGCCTTTGATATGGCCGTCGAATTATTTAGAGGGAAAGATTGTCGGTTGTTTGCTGGTGGATGGCAAAGCTTGACTTAAAAAAGACAACTCACAAAAGAGGGAGAATTAATCATGTCATTATTTACCCAAAGAATTGAAGAACTAATTGTCGATAGCGGTGAAACGGTGCAGGCTCTGGCGGAGATTGGCAAGATCGACCGGACAACGTTGCAGCGGGTAAAATCCGGTGAACGCCTGCCATCTAAAAAGATTTTTAGCGGTTTGTGCAAAGCATTACGGCTGTCGGCGATGGAAGTAGAGGAACTGAAAAATGTTCTGGAAATGGAAACCATTGGCCAGCGAAACTATTATAACCGCAAAGCCATCGTCAGCCTGATTGAAACAATTTCCGAACTGACCGAACATACGATTCCCTTCTCTAAAGAAATCGTATTGAAAAAGGGCGAAGTCAAAAATAAAACAAAAAGCGACAGTATGGAAATTGTCAGAGGTCAGAGCAATGTCCTGCGGATGGTCGAAAACGCCATTGACTGCGAGCTTTTTGTCAGTTCGACGCCCCAAATCCGGCAGGTTATCCCATATGATTGGAATGCTGTTTATGACTACATTTTTCAGCAAATGCTGGGCTCCAGAAAAAATCTGGTGTTGCAGGATATCGTCAGTTTTCCTCAGAATTGCAGTGAACCGGAAGCTGATCAAAGTCTGCTGGCCTTTAAAAAACTGGTGGCGCTGTCGTTGCTGGACAATGTCGATTACCAATCCCGTTTCTATTACCGAGCTTCCGACGGGCATCCAGTTGATGGTGGGATGTTCCCGTATTATCTGCTAACCTCAAATCGATTGATCACCCTGTCAAAGGATCTCGCCACCGCAGTTGTATACCAGGATGTGGGGCTTTATCAGGTCTATGATGGATATTTTTCAGCGCTTTTAGACAATAGCGCTGCTTTTATTCAGGGCAGTCGGGATCTCTTTGAGATCTACGCCCTGGAAGACGCTCTTCCCACAAAACTGGTGATGCAAGCCATCCCTTGTTTTTCCCGCTATTTCACAGATGAGATGATCGAAAGACAGCTGAACCGCGGTTTTCCTTATTTTGAGGCCCTGCTTGCGACGGTGCTTCCTTTTTATAATAAATTCCGGGCCGATAACAAGGGGATGGTGGATGTCTTTTCGTTGAAATATTTGCGGCAATTTATGGACGATGGCTACATCTATCTGCCCGAAGAGATGGTCCACCCTTTTGCCGCCGCAGAACGACTGCAGCTGATTAAACAACTGCATGCTGATTTGGTTGCCAGTGAAAGAAAATGCTATGCCATCAACGAGGACCGGCTGTTCATGAATTCGGCAGTGGAATTTTCCAATGAAGACCCCACGCTCCGGCTGATTCTTCACTATCAGCGGGGAGATCAAACCATCTTTAAGCATCTGGCCATTAATGAAGCCAATATTATCCATGCCTTTGATGACTTTTTTGACAGCCTGCCAACTAGCGACTATGTTCTCAGCAAAGCCGAAACCATTGCCGGCATCGAGGCTATTATCAGGGATTATGACGGGAATGAATTGAGTGAATAAACGATCAGAGCCGAAAAAATCATCCAGCTGTTCTCACACACCCGGCCAAATCAGAGCAGCGGTTTTACCGTCCTTGAAACACATTGGGTCGGAGGTTTTGTGACCCTTGGAGACGCTTCACCGATTAAATTTTGCACGGTCAATATTTAGCATATAATGAATATATCAAAAAAATAATCGGAAGGAAGAGACAGCTATGATCATCGGAACCGTCATTATTTCGATTCATGTACCATGGGTGCATTCTTTGAAAGAAAAGCGTCGTATTCTGAAAAGTCTGGTTGAAAAAACCCGGCAAAAATTCAATGTTTCGATTGCTGAAATCCAAGCTCAGGATCATCATCAGGAAATCGTCCTTGGGATTGCCTGTGTCACCAATGAAATGGCCCTGGCCGATCGCATCATTGAGCAGATCCTTTCGTATCTGGAAAACAATTCGGAAGGCGAGGTTTTTGTCCTGGAGCGGGAATTCCGCTAAACGATCATGGCGAAATGCGTGATCAATTTTCTGCAGAAAACAGTGACAAAGAAGAATCGGGATATCAAAACTCATTCTAACTCAGAATTAATTATTCAATACGATAATAGCGGTTACAATAGAATACTGAAAAGGAGACGGATGACCCTTAGCTTAGATCATCCCAAAAGTAAGATGAAGCAAGTTGTAAAATGGAGTTTCTGTTTTTTATTTGCGTTAACACTCAGTATCGGAATGATGCCTGAGCGGATACTGGCCGCCAGTACCCCAGATGTCAGTTACCGCACCCATGTCCAGAATGTCGGTTGGCAGGATTTTGTATTGAATGGAGAAATGAGCGGAACCTCGGCTTTAAGTCTGCGCTTGGAGGGGATTGAAGTCAAACTTGATGCTCCGGTAACAGATTTGGGGATTACCTATCAAACTCATATTCAGAACATCGGCTGGGAGGCTGATACCACCAGAGGTTGGAAGAGCAATGGGGAGATGAGCGGAACATCCGGCCAGAGCCTGCGGCTGGAAGGTATCCAGATCAAACTTACCGGGGCAAATGCCGAGCAGTTTGATGTTTATTATCAGGTTCATGTCCAAAATTATGGCTGGATGGATTGGGCTAAAAATGGCGAAAGCTCGGGTTCACAGGGTTTTTCCTATCGCCTCGAAGGGATTCATATTGTCGTGCAACCCAAGGGCACAGCGGCTCCGGGAAAAACGGACACTCCGTTTATTGAGGCAACCAAACCTTCTTTTGAGGCCCAGGTCATCGCTCTGGTAAATCAAGAGCGGGCTTCCAGAAATCTCGGTTTGGTAACCAGCGAGCCTACCTTAACCCGGGCCGCCCAGATCAGAGCAGAAGAAATCATCCAGCTGTTCTCACATACCCGGCCAAATCAAAGCAGTTGTTTTACCGTCCTGACGGAACTGGGTATTACTTACAATCGGGCCGGTGAAAATATCGCCGCCGGTTATTCAAGCCCGGAAGCGGTGATGGCTGGCTGGATGAATTCAGAGGGCCATCGGGCGAATATTTTAAATCCGGGCTTTAACAAGCTTGGGGTTGGTTATGCCCAATCTGGTTCTGGATATGGTCACTATTGGACGCAAATGTTTATTTCAAATTAGAACGGTGTTTTGGATCGATTGACAGCGATTAATGCTGTCAGTCCTTTCTCAAAGTCTAATACGTGCGATTAGTCTGATTGAGAAAAAACTCATGAAGTGAAAAAGGAAGGGTAGAGGTTAGGATGAGTGTGTTTGAAATAATAGATTTGACGCCGGAAAATATTGCGGACTATGGGGTCTGTGGCTATAAGGATATCAAGAAACACACTGAGTTGCGGAATAAGATTCAGTGGTTTACCGACTATTATCCGAAAGGACTGAGAATCAAGGCGGTATTAAGTGAAGATGGCGGGTATCAGGGCATGATCGAGTACATTCCCGGATATTACGCACACCGACCGGTTGAGGCAGATGGGTATATGTTTATCCACTGTCTCTATGTCGGGTTGAAAAAAGAATACAAAGGAAAAGGCTTTGGAACAGCGTTGATCCAGGCTTGTATTGACGATGCAAAAAATACCGGAATGAAAGGTGTGGCGGTGGTGACCCGAAAGGGATCATTCATGGCCAATGATACAATTTTTCGAAAAATGGGATTTGAAGTTGTGGATCAAGTGAAGCCAGATTTTCATTTGATGGCTAAAAAGTTTGATGCCGAAACAAATAATCCGAAATTCAAGGAAGACATGCAGGCAAATCTGAATAATTTCGGATCAGGCTTAACAATTTTACGTTCGCCACAATGCCCTTATACTGAGAAAAATGTCAAAGCGATAATGAAAACGGCAAAAGAACAATTCCATTTGGAGGTGCAATTAATTGATCTTTCTGATGCCGAAACGGCTAAAAATTCCCCCTGTGCCTTTGGAACCTTTGCTATTATTTTTGACGGAAAAATCATTAGTCATCATCCCATCAGCAATACCCGATTTATGAATATTCTAGATAAATTGATAAAATAACGGTTTTGACAATTTGGTGAAATAGCTGAAATAATATAAATAATTTTCAAAAAATAACTATCTGAGAATAAATTATAAAAAAAGTCAATATTAGTATCCAATCGTGGTTATCTTACGAGAAGGAGAGTCAAGCGATGATAAATGAAAATGATAATCAAACGGATTGGGAGCAGATCCTGGCCACCCGCCATGAAAACGGCGCTGATTTCTGGGCAACCCCGGACGGCCGCCTGGGGATTGAAAAACCGACCAGTACCCTGACCGCACTGATGATCATCAGTGAACTTAACGCGCCTCGGGATCATGAAGCCCTGCAAGGGGCGGCGGAATTGGTGCTGGCAGCAATAAGAGCCGACGGTCGGGTACGGATTGCCCCGAAAGGCGCAATCTATCCCTGTCACACCGCCCATGCAGTGGCCGGTCTGTGTCGCAATGGTTACGCCAGTCATCTCCGGGTTCAGGCCGCACTGAATTATCTGCTTGCTGATCGGTTTGATGACGGCGGCTGGCGTTGCAAGAAATTTATCTATGGTCATGGTCCTGAAACTGATGCGTCAAATCCAAATGTGACCCTGCTGGCCTTGGATGCTTTTCGTCTGGCCGGTTTTCATGCGGGAGCGGATCGCATCGCAGATCTTGACCGGGCGGTTGAAACCCTGCTGGATCACTGGGTCGTGAAGCTGCCTATGGGGCCCTGTCACTACGGCATCGGCAGCCTGTTTATGCAGGTTGAGTATCCATTCTTACGCTATAACCTGTTTTATTATGTCTATGTGCTGTCATTCTACGCAAAAGCCCGGCAAGATAAGCGTTTTTGCGAAGCTCTGGCAGCGTTACAGCAGAAGCTGGATAGTCAGGGCCGGATGATTGTTGAGCGTCCTAATCGCAAACTCAGTGGGCTTACGATCTGTCAGAAAGGCAAACCATCGGAAGCCGCCACCGAACGATATCTGGAAATTACTAAAAATATGGAGTTGAATTAAAATGAATCATATCACTCAACAACTGCTGATTCAACAAGGAGAGAATTGTGAAAATAATATGTTTTGGTGACAGCCTGACCTTTGGTTACCAGGTGTCCCGGGAAGAGAAATGGCATGTGATTGCCGAAAAAAAGACCGGTATCCAGCTGCTCAATCGTGGTGTCAGCGGGGAAACCACCGACGCGATGCTAAAGCGGTTTGAGCAACAGGTTTTGGCGGTAAAACCAGATGGGATGATCCTGATGGCCGGGTATAACGACATTTTTTTTAATCAAAGTTGGGAGCAGGCCGCCCAGAATATGATCACGATGGTGAAGAAGTCAAGGCTTGATCATATTCCGGTTGTTGTGGCGATCCCGCCACCGATACATCTGCCGGTGACCTTTAAAGAGGGGGGAACGGTAGATTTCGAAAAATCGGCAGTGATGATTGAAGACTACTGTCGATGGTTAAGGGAGTATACCGCATTAGCAGAAATCCCAACCCTGGATTTCAGAGCGACTGTTGACTGGACCGACAAAGATCTATTTCAGGATGGGATTCACCAGAGTCCTGCCGGACATCAGCGGATGGCAGAAAGGGTTATCATCTTTTTGAAAAACAACCATTTCTGATCACTCATTTGTTAGGCAAATCCTTTGCCGAATTTTTAAATCAATTTGCTAAAGGGTTTGTTTTATTGGATAAAGGGTAAAATATCTGTGGAGCTAGCCAGATTAAGTTGTTCCACTAGAAAAAATGATAAAAGCTGAGAGGATTTGTAAGATGAAAAGAAAGATCAATCTCCTATTTTTTATGGCTGTCATGACGGCTGTGAGTTTTTTTCTGCCGGGATGCAGCCCCGAGAATAGCCAGAGCAAGGGCGAGGTGGTGGTCTATACATCGGTCGATCAGGTCTACTCGGAACCGATTTTAAAAGCATTTGAAGAAGAAACCGGGATTCAAGTGAAACCGGTGTATGATATCGAAGCCAATAAAACGGTGGGTCTGGCCAATCGCCTTGCTGCCGAAAAGAGCGCCCCCCAGGCCGATGTTTTCTGGAACGGTGAAGTGCTCCAGACCATTGCTTTAAAAAATCAGGACGTGTTTGAACCCGTCACACTGACAGCAGCCGAAGCGTTGCCAACGGCTTTTAAAGATTCTGATAACTGCTGGTATGCCTTTGGTGGTCGGGGCCGGGTGCTGATCTACAATCAGACGCTGGTTCAGCCCAGCGATTGTCCCCAGACCATGGCTGCCCTTAGCACAGCAGCGCAGGTCAAAGAAATGGGAATGGCCTATCCGGTTTTTGGGACCACCAATACCCAGGCGGCTTGCCTATATGCGCTTTGGGGCCAAGAGCCAGCCAGAGTTTATTATCAATCGCTCAAAGATGCCGGTATTCAGGTGGTTGACGGCAACAGTGTGGTGAAGGATTTCGTCAGCCAAAAAAAATTGGCAGCCGGTCTCACCGATACCGATGATGCCTTGTCGGAAATAAAAAGCAATCCCGATCTCGGGATGATCTTTCTGGATCAGGGTGAAAATGACATCGGCACAATGGTTATACCGAACACCGTCGCCCGTGTAAAAGGGGGCCCTAATGCTGACAATGCAGTGGTATTGATGGAGTACCTGATCGCTGCAGCAACCGAACAGCGGCTGGTGGATTCGGGATGGGTTCAGATTCCTGTTCATCAAGATGTGACTCCGGCACCGGAGATTAACCTGGATCATATTAAGATCATGGCGGTGGATTTCAACCAGGCTTATGGCATGCTGGAAACAGCAACCACTGATATGACTGAAATTTTTGTGCGTTAAGAGGTGATAAGCTTGCAGTTTCTATCTGGACGAAAATTCTGGAAACTGAGCGCCATGGCGCTGCTGTTACTGATTACCGTGGCACCGATCATTTATCTGGTGATTGGCTTCGCGGAGTCTGTCCTAAAGCAGCAGGCGTCCTTTTTTTTCACATTTAAGCCGGAGCTCTTTTTTAACAGTTTGGGAATGACTTTGGGGGCAACGGTTTTATCAGTGATGCTCGGTTTTTTTGTGGCCATGGGTATCTTTGCTGCGTTTCCACAGTATAGCCGGCAGTTGGTCATGGTACTGCTGAGTTTTATGCTGATTCCAACTTTTGTTCATGTTCAGTCGTGGATCTTTTTTTTAGATGCCAGTATAAATCTTTGCAATAGCCTGTTGGGTACACAGGCAAATTTTAACGGGGTGTCAGCGGTGGTCCTAACCATGGCGGTTTCAGGCCTACCGATAACGGCTGGGCTAACGCTATTTTTTTTACTTGCCATTCCTAAGGAGATCGGGGATCTGGTACGCTTAGATGGACCGGGGCCAAAGAGTTTTATGACCATCTACCTGCCCTATCTTTTGCCGGGAATGGGGGCGAGTGCTTTGCTGGTTTTTCTGCTCAACATCAACGACTACAGCATCAGCTCGGTTTTTGGTGTAAATAGCTATGCCCTGGAGCTGTTTGCCCAGTTTTCTGCCGGGATGGATGTTTATGGGGTATTTTACAATGGACTTCCATTGATTGCCATTGCAGTAACCGTGCTTGTGGGTTTTGGCTTTTATGTTTCAAAAAAAGACTTTTCCCTGGCGATGAGCCACGGCGACAATCCTTTTCAGGGCTGCCGGTTTATCACGGTATTGGGGCTGAGTGGACTTTTAATTGCCGGACTTTATGTGCTGGTTCCGGTAACAAATCTTGTTTATCAAAGCCTGCAGTGTCCGGATATATTTGGGGTGCTCTCTGATTCCGTCAGAGAAATTCGCTATGGACTGCTGGTCAGCGCACTGGTAGCGGTGGTGGCTTTTATTCCTGGATTTGTTTTGGCCTGGTTTTTTTATGGTTCAAAAGCAGGACACTGGTGGTTATGTTTGTCGGCGTTGCCTTTTATAATTCCCGGACCAGTGCTTGGGTTGGCGCTGATTGCGATGTGGAATACACCCTTGCTGGGGAAACTCTATGGCAGTCCCCTGATGCCGGTGGTGGCACTGGTAACCCGTTTTACCTTTATCGAAGCGCTGATCCTGGCGGTTGCCATCACGACGCTCAATCAGACTCTGCTGGAAAATATCAAGGTTCATTGGCCCGGTCCACTTCAGTATCTGACTTGCATGATTCATTTACTGGGGAAAAAATCACTGGGGGCGATGCTGATTGTTTTTGCTCTGGCCTTGGGAGAATTCGGGGTGAGTCTGCTGGTCATGCCCCCAGGTTATCAGACGCTGACCATCAAGATCTACAATTATCTCCATTATGGGGCTTCAGAGGTGGTAGCGGTACTCTGCCTGTTTATGCTGGTAATGATTATCCTGGTAATCATCGGATTATTTATCGTGGCAGGTGGTGAACAAAATGGATAAAAGGATCATTAAAATGGCTGTGATCGTGGTTTCAATTCTTATCGTTGCCATCACCCTAACAATTACGGGGCTTGCCCTGATGCAAAATGCCGAGGCCGAACGGCCAAAGCAAGGGTTTCAAATTTTTCTGCCCACCGAAGATTTCTGCGCCATGGCCTATGATGGTACGACTCTCTGGGCTGGTGGTGCCAGCGGGCTTTTCCGGATGGATACCATGACACTGGCAACCGAAGAAGTGGGGAACTATCAATATGTACGCGACCTGGCCTTTGATCAAACTGGACTTTGGGTAGCCACCGATTCCGGGCTCTTTCATTTGAGTGGCACGCAGACGGACAGTTATACCAGTAAAGATGGCTTGCCGGATACCCGGGTACTCTGTATCTACCCCTTGGGTACCGGTCATTTTTGGCTGGGAACCTGGGGTGGCGCAGTTGAAATTGTCTGGACAGCCGATCAGGGGATTCAGATAAAAAACTGTTATACCAGTCAAAATGGCCTGTTGGTGGACAATGTTTATGTGATCAATCAAGACAGTCGGGGAGGTTTGTGGTTTGGTTCCTATGTAGCCCCGGCTGGGGGAGTCAGCTTGTTAAGCGATGATCAATGGCAGTATTTTACCACCCAAAACGGCTTGCCCCATGCGAATATCACTGCCATCATCAATCGCCGTGACCAGACGGTAGTGGTTGGCGGGGGGCTTTATAAATACGGCGGTGCGACGATCTTTAAACCGGAAGCTGATGGCTTTGAGGTTCTGGCCAACCTGACTAAGGAGCAGGGCCTGGTCGGAGAAAAGGTACGATCGCTCTTTGAAGACAGCCAGGGACGTCTCTGGGTTGGTTCCGAATACGATGGACTGACGATAATCGATCAGAAAGAGTTCAAAGTTCTCAATCATCAGACCGGCCTTTCCCAGAACGAGGTGAAGGTGATTAGCGAAGATGGAGAGGGTAATTTCTGGATCGGTTCCTTAAACGGACTGACCCGGATTGAAAGAGGGAGCGTCGAATGAGCACCATTGAACTTAAAAATATTACTAAATGTTTTAACAAAGGTACCAAACCGGCGGTTGACAATTTGAGTGTCACCGTTTCCGATCGGGAATGCCTGGTTCTGGTAGGCCCGTCGGGCTGCGGCAAAACAACCATTCTGCGGATCATTGCCGGACTGACTGACAGTACCACAGGTGAGCTGCTGATGGATGGGAAAAACATGGCCGGGGTTCCTCCGCGAAATCGCGAGATTGGCTTTGTTTTTCAAAATCCGGCGCTTTATCCCCATATGACGGTATTTGACAATATGGCTTATGGTTTAAATCGTCAAAATAAGGGAATAAAAAAAACAAATGACGAAATCCGCAAAAAAATTGAAAACATGGCAGAGATCCTTGATGTGGCTGCCTGCCTGCAGCAAAAACCCGGTGAGCTTTCCGGTGGACAGATGCAACGGGTGGCAATTGGTCGGGCGATCGTCCGGGAGCCCAGGGTACTGCTGATGGATGAACCGCTGGCGCATCTGGATCCGCAGCTGAGAATTCAGTTGCGGGCTGAGCTGGTGGCACTAAGAAACCGGATCGATACGACCTGCATCTATGTTACTCACGATCAGACCGAGGCCATGACACTCGGGGATCGGATCCTGGTGATGAAAGACGGAAAAATGGAACAGCTTGGCACTGCTCTGTCGATCTATAGCCAGCCGGAAACGAGTTTTGTAGCCGCCTTTTTTGGAAATCCCGGGATGAATCTCTTTAATAGCAAAGCGCTGGAAAAGATGGTAGTCAATGAAAGGGAAAGGTTTCTTGATCAGGGGTATTTCCTTTACGAAGGTAAGGCCGCAATTCTGAAAGAAAAGCAGCATAACCCTGATGATGTGATCATCGGTCTGCGACCTGAGCACATTAAAATTGAGACAGAGCCTCAAAAAGGCATGTGTGGCGTGGTTGAGGCCACGGAATGGCTCGGGACAGAAACCCTTATCCATGTCAAAGTGGGTGATACCCGGCTTTGTATCCGCACTTGCAGCCAGCAGCGTTTTCCCAATAACAGCACGATTCGTTTCAGCTTTGAATTAAAAGATGTTTATTTGTATCACCAAAAAAGCAAAAGGAGGTTGTGAAAATGGCGAATAATCAAACACCAATGGAAATGCCACCCCAGACGGCCATGGCACTGCTGGGGATGATGTTAAAAAAAATGCCATTGCAATTATTGAAATCCCTGCCCGTATCGCTGCTCATCGGGGTTCTGGGTTTTCTGATTAATTTTTGGTTGATGGCCTATGTCAACGATGGATTCAACCCGGGGACCTGGACCAGTAAAAACCTGATCCCAGTAACCGGAATGATGACAAGTGCCGTCGTTTTATGGGGGATTCTAGGTGCGATGAGTACCATGATCATCCGCTTTCTGCTGCGCGGCGGCAATCCGGGAACAGCCTTGACAGGATTTTTCAGGCAACCCGGTGTCATCCTCAGCGACATCAACAACGGCAGTAACCGTTTCAAAGCGATGCTCTGTTTTGGTGTGGCGGCCACCTTGCTGGTCGGGATCCTTTTTTCCGGGGTTACCAGTATTATGACCGGTCTGATGCTGATGGCATCGCTTGGTGCTTTTCTGACTGGTCGCGATAGCTTTCTGATTACGTTTATTCAAATGGCCGCCAGAGATATCAGCAAAGCAGATGCCAGTCAAGCAACAACCGAAAGAATGAAACGCGAAGCCGGAGTGATTATCGGCGCCAGCGGCCTTAGTCTGCTAATAATGGGGCTGATTCGGGCCTTTCTAGGGTTTGCGGTTATCCAGATTCTGTTAAATGCGGTATGGGTGATTTTTCTCGTTATCGGTCTGATTTTATTCTTTTCTGGCAAGTCAGTGCCCGGACATATGATGCTGATCTTTGTTTTTCTGGGCTTGGGTCTGACCTTGCACCAGCTGGGGATCACGACCGTTTTTGCCGATGATGGCGGACGAAGTGAAATTGGTGGCAGTTTCTGGGATTATGTCAATGGTCAGGGAGCCATGGAGGTGATCATTCGTTGTTTTCCACCAGCCATTGCTGCTATTTTCGGTTCTCTTTTCGGTGCTATTTTTGGCAGTTTTGCTGGAACCCTCGGGAATATTCCCGGGTCGATCAATGGGCCGGAAACGATTTATACGGGTACTGTGGATGCTGATTTAGTCTATGGTTCCACTGACAGTCTTGATGGAGAATCCGTCGATGATTATGATAAACGACTCCAGGAATATATCAATAGCCTAAATCCCAATGGCGCAAGTATTATGAAGGACCCCCTCACCGGAACAGAATACCGGGTGATCTATGACCCGGTAACCGATACCTACTTTGAGCTCAATTCAAAGAGTGTTTTCAGTATGGACCGGTTCAAGGATGCCCAGCAAGGTGCAGCCGGAATCAACGACTGGCGTAACCACAATGCCGAGTTGGATAAGGACTATCATAACAAAATGAATCAGCTCAATGATCTGAAAAATCAGATCCAAAACGATGCGAATCAGCTCAGTGATCCGACAGCCCGAAACAATCTTTATGACCAGATCAACGCCATCAATCAGATTCAGACCGATTTTCTCAGTGGTCGGGGAGAGTTGACGGTTCCCGCTTACGAACCGCCACCGGTACAGCCGCCACCGCCGCCTGTCCAGCCGCCTGTTCAGCCGGGAGCAGGCGATCCGCCTATCAGTAATGTTCAACGTGGAACTGAGGCTATCATTGGCGCAGATCTCGATGATCCCTTTGGTGATGGAGTGCCACAACCGGAAGCGCCAGCGCCACCACAACCGGAAGCGCCAGCGCCACCACAACCGGAAGCGCCAGCGCCACCACAGCCGGAAGCGCCAGCGCCACCACAACCGGAAGCGCCAGCACCACCACAGCCAGAAGCGCCAGCACCACCACAGCCGGAAGCGCCAGCGCCACCACAGCCGGAAGCGCCAGCACCACCACAGCCGGAAGCGCCAGCACCACCACAGCCGGAAGCGCCAGCGCCGCCACAGCCGGAAGCGCCAGCGCCGCCACAGCCGGAAGCACCAGCAGCAACGGATGAACCGATGAGCGACTATGAAAGTGCCGGTCGGGGATTTACAAAATTCAGAGATCCTGACCAGAATCCGTTTATCAACGATCCATGATACGGAGGATGATAATTCTAATCAGTTAAGGGGGACTTAAGATGGATAAAAAAGAATATCAACTACCTATTCAATCAATCCGGGCACTGGGATTGGCCTTTGGAATCACACCGAACCGGTTGGTCACATTTCTAAATTTACCACAAGAAGGAGATTCCCTGGGCATAGCGCTTGAAGAAGCTCTGAAAGAAATGATCAAAAACATACTTAACTGCAGAAATGTGACCCTGATTACCCTGATGGAGAGGGAAGAGGGGATTACAAACACCGCTGTATGCACTAAAGAAAAGAACTTGGTGTATTGGGGAATGGATCAGGAAGTCATCAAACTAAAAGCGATGGAAACCGACCAGTTCGCCGGTGGATTTGCAACATTTTTAAACCAGGGTAATCCATTAAAAAAACAAGTAACTGCACTGTCGCTGAACTGGGATCAACTGGTGACATTAATGGGTTTGACGGATCTTTTTGTGACCAACAAAATGATGGCCTTGCTGGAACATCGTCCCCGGCCAGCCCCTTTGACAATATCCGGACTAAAGGGGATTACAGTGGGTGCCATCAATCGGCCGGATCCCAGATGGCTAACGACCAATATCCTGACCTATGGACACAAGGGACAACGCTTTGATCTGGATGCCGGTATTCAGGATTTGGCGGAAATGGAAATACTCGAAAAAGCTGCTGATGGCACTTTACTGTTGCGGTCGAAGGGACAGACACTCATTAATGGACTGGCCGAACCGGAAGTGCTTTGGGGTCTTAAAAGCTATTGCTTTGAGGTAAGAAATTTGATTTTGGTGAGTCAGATTGTTTTCCGAACCCGGCATCAGCTCTGGTCTGTGGATTTTAACTCAGACAACTATATCTTGAGATGTGTAGATTATAATGAGGTGGCGGCTGCTTTGGCGGCAATTATCTGTCGGGGGGATGACACAGAAGGTGAGATTCCGAACCACTTTGATCAGGAAATTGACACAACCAAAGCATCCGTTTCAGCGACACGTTCAGAAGATCTACTGCAGATACCCCAGGCAATTTGCAGCCACTGCGGCAATAAATTATTACCAGGTGATCAATTCTGTAATAAATGTGGAACCCCCGTTCACCGCCCAAAACCGGAGATTTCCGCACAGATCAAATCAGCGGATCAAGAAACCCGTGCCTGCCCGCGGTGTGGCGCTGTTCTCAAACCGGGGAACCGCTTTTGTACCGGGTGCGGGGCTTCAGTTACCGCTGGCAGTCCCATCAAAAGAACGTGTCCATCCTGCGGGGCAAACGTCAGTGAAAATGCCAAATTTTGTCTGAAATGCGGCAGTAAATTAGAATGAAGTTGTGGTGATTATCTAATACATATCATTTAGGCTTTGAAAGTGAAAACTCCTCCGTGATACGACCTGAAATGTAGCAGGTGCGACCGTCAGAGGAGTTTTTCTTTTTTTGAGGCATCATTCTCAATATCGAAGCAGAGCCCATTTTGACTCGATGAATTAGGCTTAATATTCAATATTTTCGACAGAAAACTCGTAATTTCCGGAAATTTTAAAAGATGTGTTACCAATGGTTACCTCGTTCCAGCTGGATGGATCAACGTTGGATAAGTCGTAAACTCCTAATTTGGTGCAAACTTCCTTGCCTTTGCCAGGAGCGAAAATATCTACCAGGTTTTCCATCAGGAAGTGGTTGAGTGCCGGAGGCGTTTGGGCATCGTCAACACGCATATTTACGACGGACACGCAGTTGTTCCGGTGAAAGGGAACCAATTCAAGCTGGCCGCTCTTTGCTTCTGTTTTGTAGTAATATGAATCGGTCAAATCATTATGGGTGGTGATATAGGTATCAACCAGCATAAAAGGCTGATAGCCGGCTTTAGTCATCCGGTTGTTGATTTCGGTGAGCAATTCTTCGTAAGTGACTTCGTAATAGTAGCTTGGATAGCCGTTTTCTGTTTCAAAAGAGCTTAAAGCATATGTGTTTTCTAAATCATCGATGACGGTTTCATCAGTTTGGTTGGAGGTGTTGTTTGTGGTTTCAGTCGTTTGTTTTTCAGCAGGAGTACACCCGCACAGCAGAATGAGGACAAGAATCAATACTGCCGACATAAACATTTTCATCGCGATCACTCCTTCCGTTTTGAAGCGCAATTATTTGTTTATAAATATATTACCCCTGAAAGAGGCGCTTAATCAGTCGTATTTCATTTATCACTGTTGTTTAGCTCACACGATAAATTTTGACAGGTCTTGAAGTGTACTATCCTGTTTTTTTATTACTTCTAGTGGTTGATGACAAAATAATTTTGGATCGACTCAAAAATTAATGATGTTTATATTGACACTCAGGAAGTCTCATGCTATGATAGTTGTCGTTACAACAATTGTAATGACAACTATTATTTTAAATTTGAGGTAACCAATGTTAATGAACAATCTTTCGATCATCGTCCGTCACAGTAAGGTGTTTTGTGAACGGCGTTTGCATAATTCCGGGGTGGGCTTTCCGGAACAGGTAGTCTTAATGTATTTAGCGTCAAACAATGGGGTTAATCAGGATGCCATTGCCCAGCATTTTATGCTGGATAAAGGTGCGATCGCCAAAACTTTGCGAAAACTGGAGGACAAGGGCCTGATTGAGCGCCATCAGAATCCTGAGAATAAACGGGAAAATCTGATATCCATTGCCTTGGCAGGTCAAAGTATTCTGGGAGAAATGGGGGCAGCATTGGAGGAGTGGAATCACTCTTTTTTTGAAGGCTTAAGTGATGAGGAGATCCGACAATATCAAACCATTACCGAAAAAATTGCCGATAATGTGGCCAAACTAAATGAAAAAGACAATGTCGATCACCAGTAAAAAAGGAAGGACTGCAAATCAAATGACAAATCAGAATAAAAAAATCAGCTACGGGATGGTCATGGTCGTATATCTCTTGGGGATTTTTATGGGAGCGCTGGATACCGGCATTGTCACCCCGGCTAGAACGGTGATTCAAACGAACTTAATGGTCGACGATAAAACCGGAATCTGGATGATAACCATGTATACCCTGGCTTATGCGGCCAGTATCCCGGTGATGGGCAAGTTGGCCGACCGTTTTGGCAGAAAATACATTTATCTGCTCAGCATCTTGCTTTTTGGTCTGGGTTCGCTATTTTGTGGTTTAGCTCAGAATTTTGCCAGTTTTCCGATGCTACTGGTGGCAAGAGCGGTTCAGGCCATCGGTGGTGGTGGCATCGTCCCGGTGGCAACTGCCGAATTTGGCACGACCTTTCCCAAAGAGAAGCGGGGCATGGCCTTGGGTTTAGTTGGTGGAGTTTATGGGATTGCCAATATTTTCGGCGCCTCCGCCGGCAGTGCCATTCTGGATTTGGCTGGAACCGCCAACTGGCAGTATATTTTTTATATTAATGTGCCGATTACGATTTTTATTCTGGCGGCAGGACTCATTTGTCTGCCAAATACCCGGATTGAGAATGTCAAAAAAATCGATATCGGCGGCATCACTATTGTGACCATCATGGTTCTTTGTGTCCTTTATGGTTTGAAAAATATCGACTTCTTTGATTTTAAGAATACCTTTCTCAGCACAGCCGTCTATCCATTTTTGATCATTTTTATGCTGTTGCTGCCGATTTTTATTCTGGTGGAGAAAAAAGCTGAAGATCCGGTCATCAACTTAGCCTATTTTAAAAACAGCAATATTCTGATCACCCTGGTCTTGTCATTTATCACCGGGATGGTTATCATGGGGATGATTTTTGTCCCCCAGTTTTGTGAAAATGCGATGAAAACACCAACCGGAAAAGGTGGTTATTATGTCATTATTCTCGGTCTTTTTGCCGGTGTCGGGGCTCCGTTTTCTGGCAAGTTGATCGATAAATTCGGGGTAAAAATAACCCTCGGATTTGGTTTTCTGGTTTCGTGTATCGGTTCGCTGTTTTTGATTTTTGTGACAACTAATTATCCCAGTACCCTGACGGTAGTAATCAGTCTGATTTTAATGGGGTTGGGAATTGGTTTTACCATGGGAACCCCGATCAACTATATGATGCTGGACAACACTGAAGCGGCGGAGGCCAATTCGGCGCTGGCCACCGTCTCTTTGATCCGATCGATTGGAACAGCTGTGGCCCCGGCGATTATGGTCGGTTTTATTGCCCATGCCGGGTTGTCGGTGCAGACAAACGTAATGAATTTGCTGCCAACGGCGGTAAATGTACCGACACTGCCTTATGCTCAGGAACTGACGGATGAATTTAATCAGTTAAAAAGTAATGAGAATATTGGTGATCAGCTGGCGACTGTGAGCTTGCCGGATTTAACGGCCAAACAGACGATTGCGATTAATATGAACGAAGATAGTGGCAAGGATGTTCCGGTAGATTTGGTGGCCCTGATGAAGGAGTCGGACGTCACCACCATCACCGAAAATAGCAAAACCTTTGCAGACCGGATGTTTGCAATTATGATGCCGGATACCATTGCCGAGATTAATAGCGGCATCGACAATGGTATCAATGGGCTTAATATCGGGATTACTCAATTGGATGGCAACATTGCCGAATTGCGAACCGGTTATGATGGCATTGGCGCTGGCATCGATGGCATGGAAGCGGCGCTTGCTGGCCAGCAAGAGGCCCTTTATCAGCTTGAAAGTTTGCGCGTGACGATGGCAGAGATGATGGCGGCAGCAGCGGCGCAAATGGCAGTGGCGACACCAGCCGGGATGCCACCAGGAGTGGCCGGTTTTCCGCCAGCAGCGACCATGAGCGCTGCTCCGATGGATGTGGTCAGTATGATTCCGGAAAGTGTACGCAACCAGCTACCGCAAACTGTACTGGATGAACTCAGCGACGTAAAAACAATTGACGATCTTGATGGCAAGATCTGGGCATTGGAGAGTGCCATGGCGAGCTTGTCAGAGCAACGCGATTCGGCCCAGGCAAATCAGGCTCAGATGGGAAGAGCAATTGATGAGATGGCGGATGTAAAGAATCAGTTAACGACCATGGTAAATCAGCTGACAATCATGAAGAACGCCGTACCGGGAGCCTTTGAAAGTTCGAAAAATGATTATTTGGCAGCGATTGACAGCAAAAAAACAGAGCTTGAAAATGAATTTCAGAGAACTCTCAATTATGGCTTCAAGCAGGTGTACT
>CAZEBY010000023.1:0-34649 GCA_964510565.1 uncultured Lachnospiraceae bacterium
AGCTGATTAATTTATTTAACGAGAGGTAAAAAATGGAAACGAAAAATTTTTTTGCACCACCAGAAATTGTCGATGTGGCAATTGGTGTCGCCGTCAAAAAGCTTGCCACACCGTATTTTAAGGAATTCATGCTGGCCATTCTGGCTGGCGTATTTATCGGCTTTGCCTCGGAAGGCTCGACGATGGCGGCTTTCAATCTGCTGGCTGATCCCGGCACCTTTGGTCTGGGCCGCGCCCTGGCCGGCGCCATCTTCGGAACCGGTCTGATGCTGGTCATCGTGGCCGGCGCCGAGATGTTTACCGGTCAGACCTTAATTATCGCCGCCGCGCTCGATAAAAAAGTTAAACTGCACCGGATGCTGACCAACTGGGGGCTCGTCTGGATCGGTAACCTGGTCGGTGGCATATTGGTCGCCTTTATGATGACCAACTCCGGTCTCTTTAACAGCGGCGACAGTCTGCTCGGTGCGATGACGATCAAGATCGCCGCCAATAAGGTGGCCCTGCCCTTTATGTCGGCCTTCTGGCTGGGCTTGATGTGTAACTGGCTGGTCTGTCTGGCGATCTGGATGTCCTTTGCCGCCAAAGACATTACCGGTAAAATTCTGGCGATCTTCTTTCCGATCTGGCTGTTTATCACCTCTGGATTTGAACACAGCGTCGCCAATATGTATTATATTCCGGCGGGGATCCTGGCCAAAACCAATCCCAAATGGGTTGAAGTAGCCCTAGCCAATGGCGTGGCCCCCGAAAAACTGGACGCCCTCAACTGGACCTCCTTTTTTCTGAACAACGAACTACCGGTCACCCTCGGCAATATCGTGGGCGGCGGCATTCTGGTCGCCGGCTATTACTGGTTTGTTTATAAATCCGGTAAAAAAACGAGCGATCCCCCGGCAGCCAATTAACAACAGATCAGTTCAAACAACTAAAAGACAAACCCGCCGTGAGGTGATTTGTCTTTTGGTTTGAACCGACGGCAATTGAGCAACAATTAAGTATCCATAAAAAAATATTTTATTATCCGCGTTGCAAATGCAACTGATTTTTAACGCAACCCGGTGTATACTGTTTTCATAGCAAGTTACCGGAACCCATTGAACCCAGAAGCGATTAAGCTTCGGTTTCGATGAGCGACTGTCATAGCTTCCCTTTATCTGATTCACTGAATTCAGATGAAGACGATTGCTTAGTTATTTTCTTTTATTATCCGTTTTTTTCTGCCAATTCAGGGTAAGAAATAAACGTATGAGTATTTTTAACCCTGGTTCATCCCCGTCTGACGGGATAACATAGATCCAAATTTTTTCGAGAGAGGTAAAAAGATGAAAGATATGTTTTGTTTTCAATGTGAGCAAACGGCCAAAGGAACGGGATGTGAGGTCAGCGGCGTCTGTGGTAAAACACCCGTTGTTGCCGGCGATCAGGATAAGTTAATCGGCGCCTGTATTGGCCTGGCCAAAGCCGTTAGAAAAACCGCGGCCACCGAAACCACCGATGCCTGTATCAAAAAGGCTCTATTTACCACCGTTACCAACGTCAACTTCGATGACGAAAGCATCAAAGCGATCATTGATTGTGTCGACAAAAGAAAAGCCGAGCTGGATCCCACCGCTGTCAATTATGATATGGCTAACCTCTGGG
The DNA here is from genome assembly GCA_964510565.1 of uncultured Lachnospiraceae bacterium. Taxonomy (GTDB): domain Bacteria; phylum Bacillota; class Clostridia; order Eubacteriales; family Eubacteriaceae; genus Acetobacterium. The sequence continues at coordinate 1,645 of CAZEBY010000023.1, forward strand.
ATGACAACGAAGACATCCGTTCATTAAAAACCCTGATCCTGTTGGGCGTCAAAGGGGTGGCTGCCTATGCGCACCACGCCGATATCCTCGGCTATAAAGACGCTGACGTTGATGCATTCTTCTATGAAGCACTGGAAGCTGTCGGCTCGGATCTGGGCATGGATACCTTGTTGCCACTGGTTCTTAAGACCGGCGAAATCAATTTAAAAGTCATGGCACTGCTGGACAAAGCCAATACTGAAACCTATGGTACCCCGGTTCCCACCGAAGTCCCATTAACCATTGAAAAAGGACCCTTTATCATCATCACCGGTCATGATTTACATGATTTAAAATTATTGCTGGAACAAACCGAAGGCAAAGGCATTAATATTTACACCCACGGTGAAATGCTGCCCGCCCATGCTTATCCGGAACTGAAAAAATATGCCCATTTAAAAGGAAACTTTGGTACCGCATGGCAGAATCAACAAAAAGAATTTGCTGATGTTCCAGCACCCGTGCTATTCACCACCAACTGTATTATGCCAGTCAAAGAATCCTACTCCGACCGTATTTTCACCACCGACGTCGTGCAATACCCCGGGATGATCCATGTTGGTAAAGACAAAGACTTTGCCCCCGTAATTGCCAAAGCATTGGAACTGGGCGGATACCCGGAAGATAAAGCGATGACCGGAATTAACGGCGGAACTAAAGTCCTGACCGGATTTGGCCGTGGCACTGTGCTGGGTGTTGCTGACAAAGTTATCGATGCTGTTAAAGCCGGTGCCATCAAACACTTCTTCCTGGTCGGCGGATGTGACGGTGCTAAACCAGGCCGTAACTACTACACCGATTTTGTTAAACAAACCCCCGACGATACCGTCGTGTTAACCCTGGCCTGCGGAAAATACCGCTTTAACGATTTGGATCTCGGCACCATCGGCGGTCTGCCAAGACTGATGGATATGGGCCAATGTAATGATGCCTACTCGGCCATTATGGTGGCTGTTGCTCTAGCTGATGCCTTCGACTGTGGCGTTAACGAACTGCCACTTTCAATGGTATTGTCCTGGTACGAACAAAAAGCCGTATGTATCCTGTTGACCCTGCTCCACCTGGGCATCAAGAACATCCTGCTCGGACCATCACTGCCTGCCTTTGTTTCACCAAACGTTTTAAATGTCCTGGTTGAAAACTACAACATCGGACCAATCACTACCGTTGAAGCCGATATGGCCAAATGTCTGGGTCAGGCTTAATTCAGAGAATACAAGTTATTGTCTGATCGGTACCATCGGGTTTGCTTTAGGCTATCGTACCGATCAATTGTTAATCAGTTGTATGCTGCAACCACGTGAATTACGCTACGCTTCATTCACTTTGGTTCGCGAGCAGTCGCCAACTACAAGCAAGCTTGTGATTGGCTCGTTGCTTTCGCGCAGAATCGGACAGGCTCTCGCCATGTCCGCTCTGATGCATACAACACGATATAACAATTGTCGGTACTGGAATTGCGTGATGCTTGACATTTTCGGCCCACGATGGTACCTAATTAAAATTCTGACTCGCTTTTAACCGCTCCTCTCCTCTTTGAAATCTGCCAGAGCCCAATAGTGGCGGTTCTGGCATATTTTTTTATATTCGTATCCACCCACTATATCTTTATAGTAATCCCCCAAATAAAACTTAAGGAGGTCTTGTTTATGGGTTATCAAACAAGCCTTGAAAAAATGAACGCCATTTTTTCTGATCTGTCCAAAGACTATACCATCTACGCCCCCAAGCGCTTCGTTGGTGATGGCACCTTTGCGCATCTTGACACTATCCGCTACGGCGAGATTAGCGAGCTGTCAGAGATTGAATTTGCTGAAAAATCAAACTATTCCTTTAAAGAGGTGCTGCTCCCGATTAGTGAGACGCTGTTTTACTTTACCGAAAATGAAATGAAAGAAGCCGATGCGCCCAAGAAGGGGGCAATCGTGTTTCTGCGTAGCTGTGATCTTCATGGTCTCAAACGCCTTGATACCATTTATCTAAAAAACGGTGCCGTCGACAACTATTACAAACGGCTGCGCGACCACACCAAATTTATTTTAATCGGCTGCGAACACTCCTTTGACAACTGCTTCTGCGTCTCAATGGGCACCCAGCAAAGCGATGACTATGACGCCTATTTAAAGGTCACTGGCAACACCGTGCTCATCGACAGCCACTGGGATTTTCTCGATGCGGCCTTAACCGGCGAAACCACGATCACCGTGGCCCCTGATTCGGTTACTGCCAATGATACCGTTGTGACGATTCCCGAAACCGTTCCTCAAGCCCTGTTTGACGCCCCCTTCTGGGAGGATTACGGTAACCGCTGCATCGCCTGTGGCCGTTGCAACTTTGTCTGTCCCACCTGTACCTGTTTCACGATGCAGGATATCTTCTACACCGACAACGGCAAGGCCGGCGAACGGCGACGGGTCTGGGCTTCCTGTCATATCGACGGCTACACCGATATGGCCGGCGGACATGCCTTTAGAAATGACAAGGGTCAACGGATGCGCTTTAAGGTACTGCACAAGGTCAACGATTATAAACGACGCTTCGGCACCCACATGTGTATCGGCTGCGGCCGCTGCGACGATGTCTGTCCGGAATACATTTCGTTTGCCAATTGCATTAATAAGCTTGACACCTTAGTCAATGACACCGCAAAGGAGGAAAACTAAATGACTGAACTTAATCCTTATATTCCTTTCCTTTCGGAAATCACCGAAGTGATCAAACATACTGAAATTGAGTTTACCTTCCGCATGACCTACACTGGTGATGTCAAACCCGGCCAGTTTTTTGAGGTATCGTTACCCAAGTTTGGGGAAGCCCCCATTTCGGTCAGCGGCATCGGTGACGGCACAGTTGATCTGACGATCCGTAAAGTCGGCAAGGTGACCGATGAGATCTTTGAAAACTATGTCGGCGATACGCTGTTTCTCCGGGGCCCCTACGGTAACGGCTTTGATATTGCCAACTACAAGGGCAAAGAAATTCTGCTGGTCGCCGGCGGCACCGGTCTATCGCCCGTCAAAGGGATCGTCGATTATTTTTCGGCTCATCCCGAAGACTGCAAAGGCTTTACCCTGCTGGTCGGTTTTAAATCCCCCAAAGATATGCTGTTTAAGAAAGATTTTGAAATCTGGAAGAAAAACATCAAGGTGATTATGACAGTGGATTATCCTGACGAAGAGTATGACGGCAACTGCGGCCTGGTGACCCAATATATTCCGGAACTGATGATCAAAGGTCTCTCTGACGCAGTCGGGATCGTGGTCGGTCCCCCGATCATGATGAAATGCACCATCAGCGATCTGCTGGCCAAGGGCTTCAAGGAAGAAAACCTGTGGATCTCTCAGGAGCGAAAAATGTGCTGCGGCATCGGCAAATGTGGTCACTGTAAAATCGATGACACCTATATTTGTCTGGACGGCCCGGTTTTTAATTACACCAAAGGAAAATTTTTAAAAGATTAGGAGGAGCGCCATGTTAGATCTGAACACCAAGAAAATAAAGAAAAATGCCTATCGCGTCACCAAGGTGCGCGGCGAAACGGCTTCGCGAATCCGGGTCCCCGGTGGGATGCTCACCGCCGATCTGCTGCCGCTGATCCAGAACATTGCCGAAACCTACGGCAACGGCAAGCTCCACCTGACCACCCGTCAGGGCTTTGAAATCCCGGGGATTAAATACGCCGACATGGATGCCGTCAATGCGCTGCTGCAGCCGATTATCGAGCGGCTGGAGATTAACCAGGAAATCCCCGGCAAGGGCTACACCGCCGCCGGCACCCGGAACGTCTCGGCTTGTATCGGCAGCAATGTCTGTCCCTTTGCCACCTATAACACCACCAATTTTGCCAAGAAAATGGAGAAGGAAATCTTCCCCAACGATCTGCATTTCAAGGTGGCCTTTACCGGCTGTGCCAATGACTGCATCAAAACACGGATGCATGATTTTGGCATCATCGGGATGACCGAACCGCAATACGAAAAAGAACGCTGTATGGGCTGTCAGGCCTGTGTGAAAGCCTGTAAGAAAAAGTCGGTGGATGCCTTGTCGGTGGAAAATTACCGGATTGTCCGCAACACCGAAAAATGTGTCGGCTGCGGCGAATGCGTCATCAACTGCCCCACCCGGGCCTGGACCCGCAGCCCCGAAACCTACTACCGGCTGGTGATCATGGGCCGGACCGGCAAAAGGAATCCCCGACTGGCCGAAGACTTCCTAGTCTGGGCCAATGCCGACGCTATCATCAAGATTGTTAAAAACACCTACGCCTTTGTAACCAATTATATCGACAAGGAGGCCCCCGGCGGCAAGGAACACATCGGCTATATCATTGACCGCACCGGTTTTGAGGAATTCAAGAAATGGGCCCTCGACGGCGTCGAGCTGGATGCCCGCACCATCGTCAAAGGCCCCATCTATTGGGGCGGTATTCACTACGACTGATTTTTTAGTGAACTAAAAAAGACCTGATCGCTTGATCAGGTCTTTTTTGTTATATTGGCTTATAGCGGCTGGTTGCCGGCTTACATCAGTTTGCTGATATTTTTGGTGAAGGCGACGACGTCGTCAAGCGGCAAACCGGCAATCAGGCGAGCCTGATTGTAAAGCAGCTCGGTGTAGAGGGCAAACTGGTCCTCATCGGCTTCATAGAAGCTTTTAAGTTTTTGATAAACGGGATGATTTTTGTTAATTTCCAAAACTTTTTTGGCCTTGACATCGCCGCCCTGGGGCATCGTGTTTAATGTCATTTCCATTTCGATCGACAGATCGCCCTCGGTCGACAGATAGGCCACGTCATCTTTTAAATGCGCGGTGGTTTTTACCTTAACCACTTCATCGCCAATCAGTTCCTTCATTTTTGCCAGCAGTTTTTCATCGACTTCCGAAGTTTTTTCGGCCTCATCGGCGCTCTCTTCTTCCGGTGCTTCGAGCCCGAGATTCTGACTGGACACGTTGCGGAATTCTTTTTCCTGATATTCTCTTAGGGTCTGGATTACAAACTCATCAATGGTTTCAATTAAATAGAGGATCTCATAGTTTTTGTCCTTGACAATCGAAACCTGGGGCAGTTTTTCGAGCTGACTGATTGATGATCCGGTAGCGTAGTAAATATACTTCTGATCTTCCGGCATCCGCTCGACGTATTCCTTGAGCGTCACCAGTTTGCCTTCTTTTGATGAATAGAAGAGCAGGAAGTCCTGAAGTTTTTCCTTATCCTGACCCCATTTATCATAGGTTCCGACCTTTAACTGATTGCCAAAGGCTTTAAAGAATTTTTCGTAGGTTTCGCGGTCGTTTTCCTGCATTTTTTTGAGTTCTTCCGCAATCCGGGTATCGATTTTGCGGCTGATCAAACGCAACTGACGATCCTGCTGCAGCATTTCCCGGGAAATATTTAAAGAAATATCCTCGGAATCCACTACCCCTTTAACAAAGCTGAAATAATCCGGCAGCAGCTCGCTGCATTTTTCCATGATCAAGACGCCGTTGGAATAGAGCTCCAGCCCTTTTTCATAGTCGCGGGTATAGTAGTCAAAGGGCGCCTGACCGGGAATATAAAGAATCGCTTTATAACTCATCGCCCCTTCAATACTCAGGTGCACATGCGCCAGCGGGGCATCAAAGCCCAGTCGTTTGTCGTGGTAGAAGTTGTTGTAATCCTCATCGGTCAGCTCGTTTTTGTTTTTACGCCAGATCGGGATCATCGAATTTAAAATATCATCGGCCAGATAGGTTTCATATTCAGGATTGTCACTGTCTTTGGTTGCTTCTTTGACGCGGCTCTTTTCGGCTACCATCTTGATTGGGTAGCGGATAAAATTGGAGTAATGCTCAACCAGATGACGGATTCGATAGGGCTCCAGGTATTCGTCATAGTTGTTGTCTTCGGTGTTTTCTTTGAGGTACAGGGTGATCTTGGAACCATGAGTTTTGCGGGTTCCCGGCTCGATCGTGTAGCCATCAGCCCCTTCGGAGACCCAGAGGCAGGCCTGGTCAGCATCAAGCGCCCGACTTTCGACCTCGACCTTATCTGCCACCATAAAGGCCGAATAGAACCCGACGCCAAACTGGCCGATGATGTCAAAATCCTCTTCCATTTCCTGTTCGTTCTTAAAATCACTCGAACCACTCTTGGCAATGGTGCCCAGATTGTCTTCCAGCTCCGCTGCGGTCATCCCGATCCCGGTGTCTTCAATCGTCAGGGTGCGGTTGTCCTTGTTGGGATGGATGCGGATATAGTAGTCATCCTTGTTAAATGTTTTATCTTTGTCGGTTAAAGTTTTGTAGTAAACCTTGTCGATGGCATCCGAAGCATTTGAAATCAATTCCCGGAGAAATATTTCCTTATTAGTGTAAATTGAATGAATCATCAGATCCATCAGTCGCTTGGATTCCGATTTAAACTGTTTCTTTTCCATAACATACCTCTTCTTCAATTTGTATATTGTTAGCACTCCTTCTAAAAGAGTGCTAACAATATTGTAAGGAACTTTATGAAACGTGTCAACACTTTTAATGATTTTTTAAGACTGAATGCTTGTCTGCGTGACCCGTTGGCGCCAATAAAAAATGCCCGGACAATCACGTTGCCGGACATTTTTGTATTTAGAGTTTAAATGCGGTGGTAAAGCGGCGGATCGCTTCTTCAGTGTTTTCTTTGCTGCCAAAGGCGGTCAGTCTAAAATAGCCTTCCCCGCTGGGACCAAAGCCGACACCGGGGGTTCCGACGATGTTGACCTCAGTAAGCAGTTTGTCAAAGAAGCTCCAGGAGTCCATGCCGGCCGGCGTTTTTAGCCAGATATAGGGGGCATTGACGCCACCAAACACTTCAATCCCGGTACTGGCTACCCCTTCGCGGATCATTTTAGCGTTATTCATATAGTAGGCCACCAGCGCCTTGATCTGCGCCTGACCGGCTTCGGTATAGACCGCTTCAGCCCCTTTTTGAATGATATAGGGCACGCCATTGAATTTGGTACAGTGGCGGCGGTTCCACAACTTATTGATTTCAACGGCATCGCCCGCTTCGGTATAGCCGGTCACTTCTTTCGGCACGACGACATAGGAGCAGCGGGTTCCCGTGAAACCGGCATTTTTAGAGAAGCTGCGGAATTCAATCGCCACCGCTTTGGCACCCTCGATTTCATAGATGCTATGGGGCACGTCGTCTTCCTGAATATAGGCTTCGTAGGCGGCATCGTAAAGAATGATTGCCTGGTTGGCTATAGCGTAATCGACCCATTTTTTCAGCTCGGTTTTGTTGATCGTCGTACCAGTCGGATTATTGGGAAAGCACAGATAAATCAGATCCACCTTTTCGGTTGGCAATTGCGGCACGAAACCATTTTCGGCGGTGCAGGGAATGTAGACCATCTCGCTCCACTTGCCGTCAGCACCGAGGGTGCCACTGCGGCCAGCCATCACGTTGCTGTCAACATAAACCGGGTAAACCGGATCGGTGATGGCAATTTTGGTATTCTGGCTGAAGATTTCCTGAAAATTGGCGGTATCGCTTTTGGAACCGTCACTGACAAAAATCTCATCCGCCGCCAGCTCGACGCCGCGCGGTTTAAAATCAAACGCGATGATTTTTTCCAGCAGGAAATCATAACCCTGTTCCGGGCCGTAGCCTTTAAAGGTTTTTTCGTCGGCCATTTCGTCAACGGCGCTGTGTAATCCGGCAATCACGGCTTCCGGCAGCGCTTTGGTGACGTCACCGATCCCCAGGCGGATGATGTCAGCCTCCGGGTTGGCACTTTTATAGGCTTCAACGCGTCGTGCGATTTCAGAAAACAGGTAGGAACCGGGTAACTTCAGATAATTTTCATTAATTAATGCCATTTTATTTATTTCCTTTCGTTATGTATTATTTCGTCCACTTGGAAAAGTCCAGAGTCGCAAAGTAGTCGTCGGGAGTTTCGGCCCGACGGATCAGCTCGGCGCTGCCGTCTTCTTTGAGCAGCACTTCAGCGGATCGCAGCTTTCCGTTGTAGTTGTAGCCCATCGCAAATCCGTGGGCGCCGGTGTCGTGGAGGACTACCAGATCGCCGATCTCAATTTTGGGCAGTTCGCGATCAATCGCAAACTTATCGTTGTTTTCGCATAAGCCGCCGGTAACGTCATAGACGTGATCGAGCGGCGCGTCTTCCTTACCCATCACGGTGATATGGTGATAAGCGCCATACATGGCCGGCCGCATCAGGTTGGCGGCACAGGCATCAAGGCCGATGTATTCTTTGTGGGTGTGTTTTTCGTGAAGGACGGTCGTCACCAGGTGGCCAAATGGTCCCAGGACAAAGCGGCCCAGTTCGGTGTAGATGGCAATATCGCCCATCCCGGCCGGAACCAGAATGTCTTCAAAGGCCTTTTGAACACCCCGGCCAACCTCGTAAATGTCGGTCGGTTGCTGTTCCGGCCGGTAGGGAATCCCGACGCCGCCGGAGAGGTTGATAAAAGCAATGTGTGCCCCGGTTTCCTGATTGAGCTCGACCGCCGTTTTAAACAAAATCCGCGCCAGCGCCGGATAATATTCATTGGCAATGGTATTGCTGGCTAAAAAAGCATGAATCCCAAAATGCTTAACCCCTTTGGCTTTTAAAATCTTAAAGCCTTCGGTCATCTGTTCCCGGGTAAAGCCGTATTTGGCCACCTGTGGGGTATCCATAATGGCGTTGTCGATGACAAAATCACCGCCGGGATTAAAGCGACAGCTGATCGTTTCCGGCAGTCCCGCCACCTCTTCGAGAAAGTCAATATGGGTGATATCATCGAGGGTAATCAGGGCATCCAGTTTTCGGGCCAGCACAAAGTCTTCGGCCGGGGTTACATTGGAGGTAAACATAATATCCGCCCCGGCAAAACCAACCGTGTCGGACATCAGCAGCTCGGTATAGGATGAGCAGTCGACGCCGCAGCCTTCTTCTTTTAAAATCTGCAAAATGGTCGGATTGGGCGTCGCCTTGACGGCAAAGTACTCTTTATAGCCCTTATTCCAGGAAAAAGCTTCCTGCAGGTTACGGACGTTTTCGCGGATGCCCTTTTCGTCATAAAGGTGGAAGGGAGTCGGAAATTCTTTAACGATTTCTTCCAGCTTTTCTTTGGTTACAAATGTTTTTTTCATCTTTTTAGTTTCCTTTCGTCATTTCAATCAGCTTTATTTCATTTTTCATCGCGTCTTTAAACAAATCCACCAGGTTTCGCTTGCGCGAATAAAGACAGGTGGAATACTCACCGTTATTGATATCGCCGGTCAGCACATTGGTCGAATCGGCAATCAGCCGGATCTGTAAAAGCGGTTGTCGGGTGCGATGGATGATCGCGCCTGCCAGATCAAGATCGCCATTGGTGATAATCACCATTTTTATGCCACGCAAGGTGGCGGCTTCGATGTCCGAAAGCACGGTGTCCAGAATCGGACCGGGCACCGAAATATAGACCCGTTCCCGGGCTTCGAGAATCATGTTGCGCAGTTTATTGAGAATGTTGGCCTCGCCTTTGATGGTCAGATAGCCTTCCACCGCATCCCGCCTGGGGGGGATGGTGGCAATCAGCTCCCGTTTGGCTTGCTTGAGTTTTTCAATCTTATTGTCACAGAATTCAGCAATCGCCACCGGCGTATAGCGGATCGTGGCTTCCTCGATCACATAGGCTCCGCCTTTTTCGACCAGCGAGGCCAGCGAGGTATAGGTGTTGGAGCGCGAAATACCGGTGGTCTTGGCTACCTCATAACCGTTTAAGTCGCCTTCAGCCAGCAGGGTTAAATAAATTACCGCCTCGTGGCGGGTCAGCCCAAACTGGGTCAATCGTTCAACCATATCCATAGCGTTCAGTCCTTATTGTAAATTAGTGTTCCTACTTAGCAAGTCTATAACATGTTTGGCAGTTTGTCAAGAATGAGTATAAAAAAAACAGCATGAAATATTCATGCTGTTTTAAATCATCGCCTTTTGACTTACGGCCCCACATATTGATCGTTGGCAAAGGTTCCGGTATAGACGGTGCCATCGGCCATGGTCAAGGTTCCTTTGCCATGCATCAGGCCCTCTTTAAATTCACCCACATAGGTGTTGCCATTATCGGTCTTGGTGCCGTAGCCATCGAGCTTGCCGTATTTCCACTCGCCTTCAAATTTGGTACCCTCATAACCGGTGGCCGTGCCCTGGCCATGAAGCTTGCCGTCCTTCCACTCCCCCTCATAAACCACATTTTCGGAATATTCAAACCGGCCATAACCGTTGGGCATGTCATTTTCCCACTCGCCGGTGTAAACCCCGCCACCATAACTATGGGTCTGAACACAGCCAGTGAACACCAATAAAACACTCATTACCATAAATAGTGCAAGAAATTTTGATATTAACTTCATTGTCGTCCTATCCCCCTGTTTTTGGTCTCTTTTTTATCGCTTAAACTCTAATTTTATTATAGCGCATTTATTCCTGATATTAAATTAAAACTCAGCAATTGTGCTGAAACCTTTCCCGGGATCAGCTAATAATCACAAACAGGGTTCGGTTCAATACTATAAAAAGCCCGGTGCCGGCGATGATACTCAAAAAAACATTTTTTCTGAGCCGATAGACTAAAATTACCGCAGCGACACTAAAAAGCTCTGGCAAGCCATAGGGATAGGTACCAAGGCCGGTATTTCGGAGACAGAAAACGACCAGAATGATCATAATCGCTGCGGGTAGAACCGTGCCCAGATAACTCACCGTCGCCGGCAATTCTTTCTTGCCCCCGAAAAAAAGAAACGGTAGCGATCGGGTCAGCATCGTTACTAACGCTACCACAATCAGCGCTTCCAGGGTATTCATCCCATTAATGTTCATAATGAATGTCCTCCCCGTGCACGGTTAGCGCGGCTTCCAATTCAAGGCTCGACTTCTTTGGGGGATCAGTCTGTAATTTCGGTTTAATCGCAATCAAAACCAGCACGGAGAGTGTCAGCGCCGGCAAAATAAACTGGCTGGGCCCCAGGATCAGATAAAAAACGAGTGCACTGATCAACCCGGTGATCACCGGCAGATGTGAATCCATCGACTCCCATTGATTCATACATACGGTAATGAAAAAAGCCGTCGCCGAAAACTCAATTCCGGCCAGATTATAAGGAATCAGCTGCCCAAACAGGGCTCCGGCCAGACAACTGAGAATCCAGACCAGATGAAGAATCAGGGTGATGTAAAAATCGGTCTTCCTGGCGTTGACATCGTCGGGATAGTTGATGCTGCAAAGAATCGAATAGACTTCATCCGTCAGGGTAACAATCATGTAGGGGTATTTCCGCCCCATCTTGCGAAACTGATCAATAAAGGCAATGCCGTAAAAAATATGCCGGGCATTGACAAAAAAAGTCATCATCCCAATGGTCGCCAGTGAGGCACCGGCACTCAGCAATGAAACCATGACAATCTGCATCGACCCGGCATAAATAAAAATCCCGGATAAAAATGACCAGCCGGCGCAGTAGCCAGCCTCCTCCATTAACACCCCAAAAGCAATGCCAATAAAGAGATACGGAAAAAAAACCGGGATCGCCTGTTTAAAGGCGAAGACAAAACTTTTCATAGAGACCACTCCCTTCGTGCTGTTTGATGTGAGCCTATTTTAGCACGCAAAAATACGTCATACAATCAAATAAATGTATGGCGTACAAATTAGTGGCAATGATCCAAAAGTTTTTTTAGGATGATCAGGGCCTGTTCCAGTTCGGCCAGGGTTTCCGGGGCACAAATGGACATCCGGACGGCGCGGCAAGGTATGCTGTTGCCAACCGTAAACCGTTCGGCACCATAGACCCGAACTCCTTTTTCCAGGGCCAACGCTTCAAAAGCCGCGCCGGTGATCGTGCCCGGCAACTCCAGCCAGCGGAAAATTCCAGTTTCGTGGCCATGACAGCTGTAACCCTGAAGATAATGGTTCACCAGCTGATTGCGCTGCCGGGCATTCTGCTGATGACTTTTGATAAATTGTTCGAGTTGCCCCGAGACGATAACCCGGGCCGCCAGCACGGCCATCAGCGGCGAAACCGAGATATTCAGATTATACAAGGCTTTTGATATCGCCTTGCGATAGCCTAAAGGCACCGACAGATAAGCCATTCGCAAACCGGGGGCCAGGGTTTTTGACATACTGGCAATATAGATGGTGTGATCCGGCGCAAAAGCAGCGACTGCCGGCTGGGCAGCCGGGCTGAGCAAATGGTAGGCCCCGTCTTCAATGATAAAAATATTCTGAGTTTTGGCCACCTCAGCCAGGGCGCGGCGCCGGTTTACGGACATCGAATGCGTCGTGGGATTATGATTGTCGGGAATCAGATAGATCCCCTTGATATTTTCGTTGCGGCAGGCATCAAGCAGGGCTTCCTGATCCATTTCGCCATCACGGTGCCGAATCGGCATCAGCTGGATACCCAGCATCGCAGCAGTGGTTTTAAGCCCCGAATAGGTATGGGGATCGGTACCAATTTTATCGCCATGATGACAGAGTCCGGCCAGTATCGCCGTGATGGCATTTTGGCCGCCATTAGAAAACAAAATATGCTCCGGCTCCGGACAAAAGTCACCCTTCTCCATCAGCTTGACCGCCGTCGTTTTCAGCCAGCTATCGGCATTGGGACGGCTGTAATTAAACAGCTTGTCGGCATCGGCCTCGTTGAGCATTTCTTTCAGGCAGCCGATCAATGGCCCAAAGGTAGCAGTATCCGGAAAAACCGCCCCCAGCTCAATCAGATTCCGGGGTTTATCATCCGGCAGCAGGTAGGCATTCGCCAACGCATCAAAGGATACAAAGGTACCGCTGCCGACAGTAGCACTCAGCAGCCCTTTTAATTCACAGACCTTGCAGGCTTTGGATACGGTACTGACATTAATATCCAGAAAATCGGCCAACTCCCGCTGGGGCGGCAGCTTCGTTCCCGGCAGCAGCCGGCCCTTTTTAATATCCTGCTCCAATTGCCGGGCCAGCGCCAGATACAGGGGTTTAACCTGATGATCCAGGCTTGGTTTCCAGGACATCGGATAATCCTCAAATGAATTGACCGGCATCGGTTACGCCTCCTTATTAAAAGATTTGCTCCCATTCTATCGAAAACACCGGCCGACGTCAAGCCGACAGGTGTTTTCAGGGATTTAGCTGGCGTTGTTGCCATTTTTGATAATGGTCTTTATTTGTTCGCAGGTGTTTTCCAGATTCTTGGTCAGATTGGCGAGATCCGCCAGCTTTTCATCCGAAAAGGTCTCACCAATTGCGATCCCGGGCGTGGCCAAGAGATTGTCGAGCTCATCATGAATATCACCGAGGTTGTCCTTGAGTTTATTGATCTGGTTTTTGGCATCGATCCGCTCCCTGATCCCATCGACGATCACCGCTTCGTTATCGAGACTAAACTCCGAAACATCTTCCACCACGATGCAATCAAAACCAAGAATATTTTTCACGGTGGTGGCAAAGCTTTGTTTGGCTTCGCTCTCGCCGTGGACCAGAAAGATTTTTTTGGGTTTGGTTTTAAATCCGGAGAGCCACTGTAACAGATCATCCTTATCGGCGTGGGCTGAGAACCCCTCGAGAAAATGAATTTCGGCACTTACCCGAATCCGTTCGCGCAGGATCCGGACATATTTCTCGCCACTGATGATCGCCCGACCGGTGGTCCCCTCTGCCTGGTAACCGGCAAAAACAATGCTTGATTTCGGCTTCCAGAGGTAATGCTTCAGATGATGCTGAACCCGGCCGGCATCGGCCATGCCACTCGACGAAATAATCACCTTGGGCGAGGCATTTTCATTTAAAGCCTTGGACTGCTCAATGCTCTTGGTGAAATTAAGATTTCTGAAATAAAAAAGCTCTTCGCCATTTTTGATCCGTTCCTTGATCCTGGCATTAAAATAATGGGCGTTTTTACGGAAAATGGCCGTGGCATCGGTGGCCAGCGGGCTGTCGACATAAACCTTGACCTGATCAAGCTGATTCTGATGCAGGTCGTGATGATCATAAAACAGCTCCAGCTCATGAATCAGATCCTGAGTCCGGCCCAGCGCAAAAGCCGGTACCACCACGGTCCCGCCCCGGGCCACGGTTTTAAAAATAATCTCGAGAAAGCGCTTGCCGCTTTCCTGTTGGGTTTCATGGGCACGATCACCATAAGTTGTTTCCATAATCAGATAATCCGCCTCGGCAATCAGGGCCGGATCATTTAACATCCGCTGATTAACCGCCCCGATATCGCCGGAATAGACCAGCTTGCTGATTTTACCGCCATCCTCAACCCAGATTTCAGTAATCGCCGCTCCCAGAATATGTCCGGCTTCATTGAGCCGGATTTTGATCTGGGGACAAAGCTCAAAAATCTGACCATAAGCCACCGGAAAAAAATACTGGCTGCAGCGGGCGGCGTCTGCCTGGGTATAGAGCGGCTGTACCTGCCGCTGTCCCGACCGGACGGTGCGTTTATTGATCCATTTGGCGTCCATTTCGTGGATATTGCCGCTGTCCTGCAGCATGATATCGGCGATCTCCGCAGTTGCCCCGGTGCAGTAGATCTTTCCTTTAAACCCCTGTTTGACAAGCAAGGGGATCCGACCACAATGATCGACATGGGCATGACTTAAGATCATAAAATCAATTTCGGCCGGATCAAAATCAAAGGCCTGGTAGTTTAACTCTTCCAGGGCTTCGCTGCCCTGAAACAGGCCGCAGTCCAGGAGGAATTTACAATGATCGGTGGTCACCAGATGACAGGACCCGGTAACCGATAGTGCTGCTCCTAAAAATTTGATTTTCATTTTCTTTCTCCTGTTCTTAAAACCTCAAAATAGCGTCGCATCGGAAGCGCGTGATCAGAGCGTGCTCCCCCGTCGTTTTTCAGCTGACTATCTTTTTTCGGCAACTGCATTTTCCAATACCTTGTTAAATCCCCACAGTTTCTGATTGACCCGATCAAAGAGCGTGCCATCGGGATAACTGTTGTCCGACTTCATTTTTCCGGCGGGTATCCCGGTGAGCAGTTCCAGACCTTCTTCAACATGACTGATCGCATAAATACTGAACTGGCCGGCACTGACGGCTTCTAATACCTTGTCTTTGAGCATCAGGTTATCAATATTGCTGGCCGGAATGATCACTCCCTGATCGCCGGTTAGCCCGGTCGCCTGGCAAATGTCAAAAAAACCTTCAATTTTTTCATTGACGCCGCCAATCGGCTGAATTTCACCCCATTGATTGACGGATCCGGTCACCGCCAGACTCTGCTTAATTTCAATATCGGCCAGACTTGAGAGAATCGCATAAAGCTCGGCACTGGAGGCACTGTCGCCTTCGACCCCTTCGTATAATTGTTCAAAGGTCACCTGAGCGGTCAGTCCCAGCGGTTTTTCCTGGGCAAATTTGCCACCCAGGTATCCCGCCAGGGTCAAGACCCCTTTGAAGTGAATATTACCGCTCATTTCGGTTTCCCGTTCGATGTTGATCACCCCGCCATGCCCGACATGGGTGACCGCGGTGATCCGGGAGGGCAGCCCAAAGGCGTAACTGCCGGATTGGCTAATAAACAGGCCATTGACCTGACCGACGACCTCTCCCGCGGTGTCGATAATGATTTGTTTCTCAACAATTTGTTCCTGAATCTTTTCTTCCAGCTTATTAAAACGATATTTGCGCTCACGAATCGCTTTTTGGACATGGGTTATTTCGACGGTTTCAGCCCCCTGGGATTTCGCCCAGGCAATCGATTCATAAATTACTTCCCGGACATCGCCGAAACGGGTCGACAGCTTTTTCTGGCTACCGGCCAGTCTGGAGCCGTACTCGATGATACCGGCCAGACCGCTCTGATCAAAACAAAAGCCGCTTTTCTCGTTGCAGATGCCCCGGATAAACGAAACATATTTGCGCAGATTCTCCTCGTTACGGGGCATTTCATAGTCAAAATCGACCTTAACCTTAAAAAGTTCACGAAAATCTTCATCACTTGAAAGAATCATATAATAAAGGGGACTGCCAATCAGAATCACCTTCAGATTCAGGGGAATGGCTTCCGGTTTTAAGGTCACCGTCGGCACGGTCCGATATTGTTCGCCAATGTTTTCGATCACTGCCTGGCGGTTATCGAGAATATTCTTTAAAGCGTTCCAGACAAAGGGATCCGTCAAGAGATCCTTAGCCTCCAAAATCAGATATCCGCCATTGGCCAGATGCACGGCTCCGGGCTTGACCATGGTAAAATCGGTATTGACCAGAAACAGTTGGCTCTTGTATTCGATTTTGCCAAACATATTATAGTAATAGGGATTTGGCTCGGTAATGACCGGCGCCCCCTTTAAGTTTTCATTATTGACAAACAAATTGACGCGGTAACGGATAAACGGATCACCCTCCAGCTGTCCGGCAAAACCATTCATACCGGCAGGAGTGCCGCCTTCCGCTGCCTGAGCATTGGGTTCATCCTGTTGGGGATAGGACGGCAGTGCTTCCGGTTTGGCAAAAACACCATGGCGTTCGGCACTGTCGTGCAAGACATTATTCAGATATTCGATAATGCTTAAATTATCACGGTACGCCTCCTGTAAGCTGCGAATCAGCGGTTCGGCTGCATGATGGGCCGTTTCTCTGGCCAATTCAATAATCGCTGCCGTCATTTTTTTCTCAGCCTGCTGACCTTCTGCCAGAATCCGCTCCAGTTTTTTTACCAGCTGATAGCGTTTTTCATTGATGGCATTTCGCTGCTGGTCAGTCAGATTGTTATATTCCTCCGGTTGATAGGGTCGGCCATTATAAAGGGGAATAAAGACAAATTTCATGCCCACCGGTTTGACGGCAAAGCCGTCTTCATAGGCTTTTTGATTGATCACCATCACCAGTTCTTCCATTTTTAACTGATAGGTATTGAAGATCCGGTCTTTTTTGAGTTCGTAGTCGGTGCTTTCAAACGCTTTTCGAAACGCATTTTTTAGCTCGCTAATCAGTTTTTCCATATCATTCTGAAATTCCCGACCTTTGCCCGGCGGTAGCGACACCGCCAGGGGTTTATCCTTATCGCTGAAATTATAGAGATAACACCAGTCATCAGGGACCGGGCGATTGGCCGCCGCCCGCATGATGACGTCCTTGGTATACTCGTTCTTTCCGGTTCCCAGTGGACCCACAACAAAAATATGATAGCCATCCTCATCCATGGCGATGCCGAATTCCATCGCCCGGACGGCCCGTTCCTGGCCAGCAATGGCATCAAGAGGCGAAACGTCTTCGGATGTTTTACAGAATTTCAATTCCTCTTCATAATTGCAAACCTTCTTAAGTTTTTCCCGGGGAAGCCGATAACGCTCATGCTTTTGCATCTCCAGCCCACCTTTCTTTAATATTTTTAGCTACAAATCTTATCATCGATTTTGTGGCCGTTTTTCTGATTGCAGCCTTATTATATTAATATCCAACTGCTTAAAAGATATGCAGATTGCTGCCGATAAAAATTCTCAACGTGACGAAATTTTTAATCTATTTTTGATCAGGCTTTTTGAATTTGTAATTTTCAATTACTGTTATCCTCAAACATGCTCCACTAAAGGGTAAAAAAAATCCACCTCTTATAAGGTGGATTTTTTAATTCGTATGAATTATCGCAGCTGAAACTGATCAATCATTTGTTTAAGTAAGATCGACTGGCCTGACAGTTCTTCGCTGGCGGCGGCACTCTGTTCGGCGGTGGCCGAGTTTTGTTGAACCACCTGAGCAACCTGCTCGACACCCATGTTAATCTGGGCGATTCCTGTCGCCTGTTCATTGGAGGCGGTCGCGATGTTACCGATTATGTCATTAACCTTGGCAATCCCGGCGACAATTTCATCGAGCGCACTGGCGGTTTCATCGGCAATTTTGGTGCCGACTGCGACCTTATTGATCGAGCCTTCGATTAAGCCGGTTGTTTCTTTGGCGGCATCCGCACTGCGGGCGGCCAGCGTGCGGACTTCTTCCGCCACTACCGCAAAGCCTTTGCCATGCTGCCCAGCTCGGGCGGCTTCGACCGCTGCGTTAAGCGCCAGAATATTGGTCTGGAAGGCAATGTCGTCAATGACCTTAATGATCTTGGAAATGTCTTCGGAGGACTTGTTAATCTCCACCATTGACTGCTGCATCTCGGTCATCTGACGGTTGCCTTTATCGGCATTATCCATCACATCGGTGGCCAGTTCTCGGGCCTGGTTGGCATTGACGGCATTGTTCTTGGTCTGATCGGCAATTTCGGAGATCGATGCGGTCAATTCCTGGATCGAGCTGGCTTGTTCGGTCGAACCCTGGGCCAGTGCCTGACTGCTGTCAGAGACCTGGTTCGCCCCGGCATTGACCTGCTCGGCCGCATGATTGATATCGCCCAACAACGAGTTCAGGGTTTTGATGATCGCATTTAGCGCGTCTGAAATCGCATTGAAATCGCCCCCGAAGGATCGGACGTTATCGAGTTTAAGATTGCCATTGCTGATTTCACCGGTAACCGTCGAAATTTCCCCGACAATGCTTTTAAAATTGCGTCCCATTTCGTTAACGGCCTGTTTCAGGACGTCAAAACTGCCCTGGTAATAACCGTCAACCGTCACATCAAGATTCCCGTTGGCAATCGCCGCCATGACATTGGCAACCTCTTCCATCGGTTTGGTCATTACCCCGAGAATCCCATTCATACCACCAATCAGTTCATTCCAGGAGCCGCTGAACTTGGTTTCGTCAGCCCGGACATCGAGATCACCCTGCATTGCTGCTGTCGTTAAGATAATCGCATCACCAATCAGATCGCCGATGGTATTCTTCACCTCGATGAAACTGTCGCCAATCGCTTTAAACTGCTGATAAACTTCGGAGGTGTATTGTCCCGCTTCGTCCATCTCCAGATCAAGATCAAGATTCCCTTCCGATAAGCGATGCAGGTTATCAGCCAACTGAACAATCGCGTCACTGGTGTACTTATTGACACTCATAATCGGGGTGGTATCGTGAGAGACATCGACATAACCGATCTTTTCACCCTTTTGATTGATCAGATTCATGGTATCCATGCGGTAATAACGATTTCTAAATTCAAAGCTGTGTTCTGAATAGCCCAGTTCGTTCAGACGATCGCCACCGGCATTTAATGCTCTGGCACCACAATCTTCAGAATGACACATTTCCAGATTACATGAATTACACGGCACCCCGCGGATTGCTTCACGGTTTTCGGCTGTTCCGGTTAATTTCATCAGATCTTCAAGGATCTTATTGACAAAAACCATATTCATGTCTTTGTCAATCGCCGTGATCCGATACGGCAGCGCATCGAGAATCGCAAGGTAATATTCCATGTTTGAAACGACGGTCGCCATTGCCGCATTGGCCTGAACGACGGCTTTTTGATAATCGCCGGTGATGTCGTTTTCAATGTTTTTGTCAAAATACTGTTTTTTGGCCACCAACTCCGGCATCATAACCAGATAATCGAGCAATTGTCCGACTGACTTTTGCGCGGCCGCCAGACTGTTTCCCAGCTGATCCTGGTTCGATAAGGGCGTGATACGATCTGACAGATCGCCAGCCGCGAGTTTTTTGGCCATTTCTGTCTGGGTTTTGCTGTTTTTGGCCAGCACTGAAAGGGCATAGCGGATTTCTCCCAACTGATCCTGAGGCGAATCCGTGTTTAATCCAACCTCCAGTTCCCCATCGGCCAGCCGCTTTGCTGCTTCCGCCAGACCGCTGACCTGGTTTGAGACATTTTTTAGCCCCAGCACAATCACACCGATGATCAGGGCTAAACCGATGACATAAATCAGGATTAACTGATTCTGAACTGCTAAAAACTGATCGCCATTCTGAGCCAAAATCATCATTGCCAGCCCGGCCATTGCACCAAATACCAATGCTACCGGTAAGACAACCGTTAACAGTATTCGTGACAACAAACTCTTCTCTTGCTTCATTTTTTCCTCCATTTATTAATCATTTGCAAAACCCTTTTATTATCGAATTCAATCAAAAAATCCCATTAAAGCTGCCATAATCCCTGATCCCCGAATATTCGATTTATTTCGTTAATATGTTCCATATTATAGCGGATTATTTTAGTAATATCAATGTATTTTAATGCTTTTAGCCGTGTTAGTCAATCCTCGTGTTTTCTTTATGAAAAATCATAACAACGCTGTTTACTTATGCTAAAAAGAAAAAGCTGAAGCTTTCTCAAGCCAGCTTTTTTCTGATTTGATAAAATGATTTCACACCGCCCTAGTGGGAACTGCTATAAACCAATTCATTTTTTTCAAAGTCAAAGGTGTTGTTGATGTGACCGAGAATGATCAGCACCTTGCTTAAGTTCTCAAAGTAGACCTCATCATATTTGGCGCTGCCGATATCAAAGCCCTTCAGCGTCGGCAATAATTCTTCAGCCCGTTCGTGATTGCTGTCCACGGTGACACACAGTTTATACAGCTTTTTAAACTGATATTCCTCAACCGGATAAAACCGCCCGTCATCAACCCCATTTTGAATATTCTCCAAAAACCAGCGATGAATCTGGTTTGCCTTTCTAAATCGCCCCATTACTTCAGAAGCCACCGCCCAGGGTTTTAATCGCAATTGTTTGAGATCCACACCCTTATCGCATTTATATAAAACACTTTCCAACCCCATGTCGCTTTCCTTCCTTTATCAATAGGCCTTACCTTGATGTCTCCCGCTCCCTGTTGCTAAGCCTATCGAGGTTACTCCCATTCATTTGTTTATTTTTGTTGATCTTTATCTTTTATTTTACCTACCCAATTTCATTTAGTCAATTATTAATCGATATCCAATCGATTTATTTTATTTTTTTCCAATACATGATATAATAAAAAAAACTACGAAAAAAGGAGAGAAAAATGAGAAATCGAGTCGGTAACCTGTTGTGGGGGCTTTTACTGGTCGCAATCGGCCTGGGTTTTGCCGGAAATGTCTTTGGTTTATGGAATTTTGAATTATTTTTCGCCGGCTGGTGGACCTTGTTCATCATTGTTCCCTGTGCCATCAGCATGGTGCAAAACGGTGTGCAGCTTTGGAATACCATTGGTTTGGGCATTGGCGTTTTGTTGTTTATTTCTGCCCAGGGGTATTTCAACGGCGCTCTGCTGGGCGATCTGATCTTCCCGATCATTATTATAGCGATTGGCCTGAGCATCATGTTCAAGGATCGGCTCGGCAAGCATGCCAAACTGATTCAGGGCATGACCAAAGATGGGCTGCCCGACTATTCGGCCGTGTTCGGCGGCCAGGAAATAAATTTTCCCGGCGAAGAATTTAAAGGCGCCAATCTGACTGCGGTTTTTGGTAGTGTCTCACTTGACTTACGACAGGCGATTATCCATGAAGATATTTACGTCTCCGCCACGGCGGTATTTGGTGGCATTGACATGTTAGTTCCCAGCAATGTCCGGGTGGAAATGTCAACAACACCGATTTTTGGCGGTGCCTCAAATAAAACCAACAAACCGCTGGGCGATAATCCACCTACGATCTATATCAACAGCACCAATATCTTTGGGGGGACGGAAGTCAAATGAATACCAATCAAAGTTGGATTAAATACCTGGCCATGGCCTTTGGTCTGGTGCTGGCACTGGGCATCATTTCCAGCATTGTCAACGGCGGCGTTGCGATTATGCGCGGCTTTGGGCTGCTTGAAAAAAATATCGAGATCAATGTACGCGATGGAAATAATTTTTTGCAGGATTTTACCGGCGAGCTGGAATCCGTTGATATTAATTTTAATGCCGGCAGTCTCCAGCTTCAATCCGGTGATGTTTTTCGGGTGGAAGGCGTAAATCTCCCCAATAGTCTCCGCGCCTCCTTTGAAAATGGCAGACTGGTGATTGAGGATCCGAATAACATCACTATCCTGCCGAATCTGTTCGGCAAGAATCAATCTCCCAGTCTGATTGTGACGATTCCTCACGATACGCACCTGAAAAAACTGGAACTGGAAATTGGTGCCGGCCGGGCTGAATTATCAGAAATCACGACAGATGAACTGACGATCAAACAAGGCGCCGGCGAAATCGTTGCCAATCAGCTCAAGGCCGATTCCGGCAAACTCAACGGCGGTGCCGGAGCGGTTCATTTTACCGACACTCAGCTCAATGATTTTGAACTCAAGGGCGGCGTCGGACTGATCGATATCGAAGGGCTCATCACCGGCGAGCTCGAAATCGACTGTGGGGTCGGCCAAACCAGCCTCGACATCAACGGCAATGTTGATGATTATTTTATCACTGCTGATCAAGGCGTTGGCCCAATCACCATCAATGGTCAAAGCATTTCAGAAACCGGCACGGGCTCCAAATCAGCCCCGCACCGCATCGATATCGATGGTGGTGTCGGACCGGTTAAAATCACATTTAGATAGGCAATAAAAAAACACGTTTACCGTGTTTTTTTATTGCCCGAAAACAATGGTTATCTGACAAAATGCATATAAACTTTCTTATAGGGATGGGGCTCGGCGACCACGCCCTTGCCGTTTTCGATCAGGCGCATCAGCCAAACCATATTGGCAGCTGTCACCTCAATGGTCTGGGCGCCTTCCGTATCCTGGGATGCTTCTCCGGCGGTACGGCCATGAATAACATTCCAATAGTTGCCCGTTGCCATCACCATTTCCGAATAAGTGATATAGTGATTCAATTGATCAATACTTGCTACCCCACCTGACCTTCTGACTGCCACCAGGGCACCGGCTACCTTGTGGCGAAACAAGCCGCTATTCGCACCGCCGACATAGAAGGCCCGATCCAGAAATGACTTCATATTTCCACTGATCCCGGAAAAGTGAACCGGACTGGCAAAAATAATGCCATCAGCTTCCTTCATTTTTTGAATCCCTTCATTGACCACATCTTTATTAAAAATACATTGTTCATTTCTATTTTTACCACAAGCATTGCAACCCGTACAACCCTGTACCGCTTTCATACCAACATTAAAAATTTCAAATTCAATGCTTTCCTGTGCAAAGATTTCACCGGCAATACTCAACGCCGTGAAAGTGTTTCCTTCTCCATGGGGACTACCATTAATGCCTAATACTTTCATCTCTAACCTCCCGAAGCACTACGCTCCTTCTGTTTCTTTTTTACTGTTTTAGTATACCACATTTTTAAATAAGATAAACATTCAATCAATCACTTCAGATATTTTAGTATTCAAAATTTGGTCTTTGTTCATAAATATTTTTATGTTATACTGGAAACATTATTCTTTTTAAGGAGGGCAGTATGACAGAATACATTTTTCGATTTATCAAACTTAATTTGGGACTCTTTCTTTATGGATTGGGAATTATCGTGACCATGCGGGCAAATGTCGGTTACGCGCCCTGGGAGGTTCTCCACAGCGGCATCAGTCAAACCCTCGGGGTCAGTATCGGCCTTGTCAACACAGCTGTGGGTGCAATTATTGTTGCGATTGTTTTTCTGCTGGGGGAAAAAATTGGGCTCGGTACCATTTTTAATATGTTTATGATTGGACTGTTTATGGATCTGATCCTGTTTTTGGATTTTATTCCGCTTTATAATAGTTTCTGGATTGGAACTCTGGTGCTGATTCTCGGGCTCTTTATCATTTCACTGGGAACCTACTTTTATATTTCCTCTGCCTTCGGCGCCGGGCCACGGGATAGCCTGATGGTGGCAATCACCCGTAAAACTGGGTTGCCGGTGGGCCTGTGCCGGGGCATTCTCGAGGTCAGTGTCGTTATTGCCGGCTGGCTGCTGGGCGGAATGGTTGGTCTGGGTACGGTAATCTCAGCTTTTGCGATCGGGTTCTGCGTGCAAATCACCTTTAGACTGTTAAAATTTGATCCTACGGAGGTCAAACACGAAACCTTTGGCGTGATGTTTGAGAATCTGCGCAAGCTGAAGAAAAAAATTTAACCCGGCGATTTCCATACTGGATCAACCGGGTTAATGATTGGATTACCTGACATCAATTTTCCTCATGGATCATATCAATAAATACTCTGGCGATTTCCGGATCAAACTGGGTGCCGGAACAGCGATTGATTTCTGCAATTGCCTCTTCCACCGTCAGATCATCCCGGTGAATCCGCATTCTGGTCATCGCATCGTAGGCATCAGCAATGGCAATAATCCGGGCTTCCAATGAAATTTCTTCGCCCTTCAGGCCTTTAGGATAACCACTCCCGTCCCAGTGCTCATGGTGCTCTAGAATATGATCGGCAATTTCAGCAAATTCATTGGCGGAACTGAGAATGCGGTATCCGATTTCCGGATGTCGTTTGATTTCAATCCAATCGGTTTGACTAAGTTTTTCTACCTTCTCAAGAATCCCATCAGCAATGCCAATTTTGCCGATATCATGCATCAGTCCGGCAGTCCGAAGATCATGGGAATTTTTGGAACTCAATCCGATTATATTTCCGAGCTCAGCCGATAGCTTACTAACCCGTTCTGAATGATACATTTCCTTGTGGTATTTCTCAAACAAGGTTTCAATCACCATGCTGACCGTTTTATTTCGCATACCCAGGCTTTCAGTCAATTTACGGCGATACATGTAGTCTTCCGCTTTTTTAAAAATCTGCTGAATATCTTCTTCCGGATCCAGTTTTGTCTCGAACCCAAATGAGATGGAGAGTTCCACCGTCCCCACCTTTTCTTGTGGGGCCAATGCTTCAATTCGATGAATGATTGCTTCGGCTTCTTCGGCATCTGTTTTTGGCAGGAGAACAACAAATTCATCACCGCCCAATCGAGCCACCACATCATCGGCACGACAGGCTTTTTTAATGGTTGCCGCTGCTTTTTTTAATAAATCGTCCCCCATGGCATGCCCAAAACTGTCGTTGACCAGTTTCAACCCATTGACGTCCCCCATGATCAAAGTCAGCGGTAAATTTCTCGGAGTATCGATCCGATGCAGTTCTTCTTCGTAGAAGCGGCGATTATAGATACCGGTGAGTTGGTCATGATAGCTTAAATATTCAATCTGATCGAGTTTCTGCTTTTTCTCGGTATAGTCCCGAAACACCAAAACAACCCCAAACACATCGCCGTTTTCATCAATAATCGGGGCGGCGCTGTCTTCGATCGGTCGTTCGACACCATCTCTACCAATCAACAGAGTATGATTATCGAGCTCGCGGATTTTTTTTGTTTTAATAACTTCCGCAACAATATTCCCGGCTTTCGTGCGATTAAAATCATTGATAAGATTAAATACCATCTCGATCGGTTTCCCTAAAGCATCATTTTTTGTCCAGCCAGTCAAATCTTCAGCGACCCGGTTAATAAACAGCACATGACCGTTCTGATCGCAGGAAATCACCCCATCTCCGACGGATACCAGGGTTGTTTCCAGTAACTTGCTCTCGTTTGCCAGTTCAGTTTCCAATCGTTTGCTTTCGGTAATATCGATTCCCACTCCGGTAAAGTATTTTTTCCCATCAAGGGTCATGACCACGCCATTGGAGCGTATCAGCAGTTTTTTTCCACTCTTGGTAATCAGATTGGCTTCAACCTCGCCATATCCCGTCTTAAAAACATCATCGACCGCGGCCATGACTCTGACCAGATCTTCGCCTTCAAACCACTTATCGAGCGTCATAGCGGCCAACTCCTCATTTGAATAACCGGTCATCACTTCATGTTTTTTATTCCATTTGATCAATTTTCCAGTATCATCATAGACATAAAGATAACCCGGGATACTTTCAAACAAGGCTTTTATAAATAACATTTCCCGTTCCAACTCAGCTTTGGCTGTCACCAGTTGATCATTTAGTTCCTTAAAGGCATAGGTGCGCTCAGCAACCCGCTTTTCCAGCACCGTATTTTCTGTACGCAAAATATCACTGTCAATCTGCAGGTCAGTGATATCAAAAACAATGGAGAGCAGATAATTTCGACCATCCAAAACCACCGGACTTGATCTAACCTCGACATCGCGGATCTCGTCATTGGCGCTGCGATGCTTGAAGTAAAACTGATTGCGTTTGCCTTTTTTGGCCTGTTCCACTTCTTTTTTAAGCTGATCTGCGCTGAGACAATTAAAATGAGTGATTTTATGAGTTATCATTTCCTCGTGAGGTTTTCCATAAAATAAACAGGCAGCACGATTACAGTCCGCGATTTTAAGCGTGTCGGATTCAATCAGCAGCATAATTTCCTGATTGTTGCGAAAAAGTGCTTCGAAAAATGCATTATTATTTTTTGTCTGCCCTGCTTTTTTAGTATCCACTTTACCCACCTCATTTACTCTTAATTCATGCTGATCGCAGCTGTGCTTGAGCTGAGATTTTCTAGTCCATTGCAACGATATCATTTTCTTAATATTCTATCTACCCCAAACCAGCGCTGACAATCATGACGGTGTTTCAATCTGAAATAGTTGCCAAACAAAAAATCGCAAGCAAACTGGCAAAGGCCTGTTCTTGCGATTTTTAATTAGAAAATAATGAATTAGTCGGTAGTAAGGGGAAAATATTCACCTGCTTCAGACATCCCAATGGGATAATGACAGCGGTTCAGCCAGCTTTGGGTCGAAAGCTCCGGAATGGGAGGAAGCTCCAGACAATGCTCAAACCCCGCTCTGACGATTTTCACCACCTGTTGATCAATATCTGTTGCTACAGAATCAAATACTTCCCAGCCTTTTTCAGGTAGATGGAGTAAAATAATCTGTGTTTTATCGCCACTGGTGAAGGTGTCCAACACCTTGAAATGGGACCCCGCCTCCAACACGCACAGACCCCAGTGGGTATTATGCTCATAAGCCTGCATATTGGCATAATGGTTGGACAAGATTGCCAGACGATGGCTCGTGACCATCCCCCCTCGACGCAAACTGGCATCAATAAACCCCAGCTCTTTTAAAATCATGCCCACCTGATATTTGGATCCTAAATCTCCCAGATTGCAGTCCCGGATCAATAGCGAAATCCCCGGATAGGTAAACTCAATGACTTTTTCCAATTCTTCCAGTTTTTGATATTTTTCTGTTAACATTGTCTGACTCCATTATTTCCAACTGACTGAATCGGTGTAATCCCAGGCAGTATCGCTTCAATATCTATTCCACTCTTAATTTTATCGTCACATTTCATGCCACGTTAAGAGTAAATTTTTGTCAACACTGATCCCATTTGTCATTTTTTTCGTCTGGGAATTCCGCTTTCACAAGGGACATTGACCTGACATTTGCCACAACCATAGCGGGGCTTGTATTTTTCCGCGGTTTTATCAAGAAAGATACTGCAGAGTCGATGATTTTTTCCTTTATCAAAGGAAATCGCCTTAACTGGACATTGCTTGATGCAGGCACCGCACTGGGTGCAATAAGCGTTAAATATCTCATACGGCGGTTGAACAGGTTCCAGCTGCAATTCTGTCACCAGACTGCCAAATCTTCCGGCAATGCCTTTTTCCGTAATCAGCCCTTTTGAAAGACCAAATGTGCCTAAACCTGCAAGGTAAGCAACATGTCGTTCAGACCAGTTACTGGTAAATGCCAGCGGCTCCCCGCAGAGTTCTTCGATCGGTTCGGTAATACTGAAAAATTTTTTGTCCATCGTCGGGATAACAGCCGCATAACCAGCCTTTTTTAAATTTATTTGTAAATGCAGTAACAACGACTGCAATAATCGATGCCCTTCAACCCGCCCAACAAGCCAGCCCCAGGAAGGCCAGAGTTTCTGCTCCCGGTTGCTGGCTTTAACCGCTTCACTAAAAGGCAGAAAAAATGAAATCACGGTGTTTGCAGTAGGTAACCATTCCCGTGGATTCCGGAAATGACAACCAATCACCTGTGGTTCCTTGAGAACAGCAAACACCTCGTCACTGGCCTCACAAAACCCAAATATTGGCGGATCGTATATTTTCTCTCCAACTAACTCATAAGGCGCTTTGCTATCCATCTTAATCCGGTTGTCTGCCGAGTTTGCAATAAAGTCACCAGCCAATTTTATTAATTCAGTCTTGTCCATTTTAAGCCTCTCGATCAAATTCGTCTATTTTGTTTAATGATACAATTATAAACCAACCGCCTGCGTTTGTAAATTTTTTAGTTTCAAACAACCAAATAAGTTGTTGAAAAATCACCGCACAGAAATTGGAAAAAAAAGTGCACCGCCAAAGGCAAAGCTTCTATCTGCCTTTAGGGTGCACTTTATTTAGGAACTAAGCCTGTTTCTTTTTAAACTCAATGAATTCATCATATGTCGATAGACGATCAATGATACCTTCTTCCCGGATTTCAATAATCCGGTTGGCGACAGTTTGCATAAACTGATGATCATGACTGGCAAAAAGCAGGATGCCCTTGAAGTCAATGAGACCATTATTAACGGCCGTGATCGATTCCAGATCGAGGTGATTGGTTGGTTGATCCAGGACTAAGACATTTGAGCCAAACATCATCATTTTGGACAGCATGCAACGTACTTTTTCGCCCCCGGAAAGTACCTGAACCTCTTTATAGATATCATCCCCTGAAAAAAGCATCCGTCCCAGAAAACCACGGATATAAGTTTCTGTGATTTCTTCAGTATATTGCTGTAACCATTGACAGATGTTCAGGGCGCAACCATTAAAGTAGTCGCTGTTATCTTTAGGAAAATACGATTGAGTCGTACTGACCCCCCATTTGAAACTGCCTTCATCCGGTTCAATTTCTTCCATCAAAATCTTAAACAAGGTCGTCATGGCAATCTCGTTGTCAGCGACAAAAGCGATTTTATCTTCCTTATTTACCCGGAAACTGACATTATTAAGAACTTTGACCCCATCGATTGTTTTTGACAAATGCTCAACGGTTAAAATTTCTTTACCGGGCTCGCGATCAATCTGGAAGCCAACCCAGGGATATTTTCGCGATGAAGAGGGCATATCTTCAATGTTCAATTTATCCAGCATCTTCTTACGCGAGGTGGCTTGTTTGGATTTAGACTTATTGGCTGAAAACCGGGCAATAAAGTTTTGGAGTTCTTTCGCCTTATCTTCATTTTTCTTGTTCTGGTCTTTGATTAAGCGCTGAATCAACTGGCTGGACTCGTACCAGAAATCATAGTTCCCGACATAAACCTTGATCTTGCCAAAGTCAATATCGACAATATGCGTACACACATTATTTAGAAAATAACGGTCATGGGATACCACAATAACCGTTCCCTCATAATCCATTAAAAACTCTTCTAACCATTCGACAGCCTGAATATCCAAATGGTTGGTGGGCTCATCCAGCAAAATAATTTCCGGCTTACCAAATAAAGCCTGGGCCAACAGTACCTTGACCTTTTCGTTCCCGGTCAGACTGTCCATGTTGGCGTCAAGAATATCGACCCCCAGACCAAGACCCTGAATGATCCGCGAAGCATCGGATTCCGCTTCCCAGCCGCCCATTTCGGCGAATTCGCCTTCCAGCTCGCCAGCCCGGATGCCATCTTCATCGGAAAAATCTTCTTTCATATACAGCGCATCTTTTTCTTTCATGACTGAATATAGCTGCTGATTTCCCATCATGATGGTGTCCAAAACTGAATACGCATCATAGGCATAATGATCCTGTTTTAAAACCGACATCCGCATGTGTTCGGGAATAAAGACATTGCCGGTTGATGGTTCGATTTCTCCTGACAGGATTTTTAAAAAGGTCGTCTTTCCGGCACCGTTTGCCCCAATGACCCCATAACAATTCCCCGGGGTAAACTTTATATTTACATTGGAAAAAAGATTTGTTCCGCTAAAATTCAAACTTAGTTCTGATACAGTTATCATGAATTGATAATCCTCCACTGATTAATTTTTTGGCAACCCCATGAAGCACCTCCAGGACAGCTTAATAACTGCCTGATTCTGATTGCTCACCAGTATCTTATATCAGCGCGATTTCCATTTTGATATCAAGTCTGGTCTAAAATACTTTGTTGCCGTTCCGTAAAGAAGAGGCCTTTATCAGATCACTGATAAAGAGCCTCTATCATAAGCCGTTTTATTATATCCTTTTTATTGTATTTTTTCCAGTCTTTTTAAATAATATTAAAGCATTATTTCAGATGCATGCCATTAGCCCGTCTCACAGATTTTCATCAAGCGATATGCTAAAAGGGTTACAAATGCCGTTAATGAATAATATATGCAATATTACCGGACTCGGCCCAAGCTAATGCAAACTGATCGAGCCGGTATTTAACCCTGACTCCGGCATTGCTTGCCGCCGCCGGATCGTTGATGATGATAAACTCGGTGCCGTTTTCTTGGGTAAAGCCGCAAACCACAATCAGGTGTCCTGGGGTCTGGCGAATCGGTGCCCCATCAACCACCGGCAGATTCCCGCTGACGGCGGCGCTGTTTTTATAGGCTACTGCCACCGCCACCGGATGGCCACCGGCAATCTCCCGCTTCAGCCCCTCAATGGTAGAATAATCAACATAGGCCTGGTAACCGTGACTACCAGCATAAGCGGTA
The DNA here is from genome assembly GCA_964510565.1 of uncultured Lachnospiraceae bacterium. Lineage (GTDB taxonomy): Bacteria > Bacillota > Clostridia > Eubacteriales > Eubacteriaceae > Acetobacterium. The sequence continues at coordinate 32,154 of CAZEBY010000023.1, forward strand.
TTAAAGGGCCAATTGCCAAAATCTTCATAACCATAATCATAGGCGCCCCAGGCCACCGTTTCCGGCTGTACAGCAGTACCATAGTAAGCAAGCATCATCGCCACGCTGGTGGGACTGCAGATTGAATCGGCAATGGCCGGATCCCGGATCATCTGGGATAATTGGGGTACATTTAGGACCGCCAAATTGGAAAGATCGGGGTGATCGCCAAAGACCTTGGTTATCCCCTGACCAGGGTTTTGATTGCGCAGGGCGAGGGCTAACAGCCGCAGAGTCGGGCTGGCGCCGGGGCTTCCGGAGTGGAGAATAACCCGGTACTGGATTTTGTTGGCGGTTCTGCCATTTTTGACTACCAGGGTATCGACATCCAGTTTGGCCAACGGGCTGTCGGTTGTCCCGATACCAGAAGCACGGTTAATGGTAGTGCCCCAGTGCCCCCAAGAGAGCCAGTCTGACCAGTTTTCGGTGGACTGCCCATTGGCATCGACGGCGTTTTCGCAGACCCGGGCTTCCACCTGAACCAGGGTACCAGCCGGTGTGTCGACATCCCAGGACAATACCGCCTTGGTAAAGGGACTGGTGTTAAAAATATTGGAGGTATACACCCCGGCCTGGCTCCCTGACTTCAGCTCAATGGCGCCGTCACCGGAATCTGCGACAATCGAAACTTGATCCAGCTGTGCGGCATTGTCGCTAAAATCACCGGTAGTGGTCTGGATCATCAGATTTCCTGGGACCGACTTGCGTTCCACAAACGGCGCCGGCTGATCCACAGTGCCCGGTGGCGGGTTGTCGCCCTTGGGCTGGATGACGATATGAATCCCTTCGAGCCGATAGGCATAACCGGCCGTTCCCGAGCTTTCGCCGTTTTTAGCCCAGCCCAACCAGCCGATATTTTGGGCATGTACCTGATAGTAGACATCAAAGGCATCGGCATCGGCCCCGGTCAGACTAATCTGAATGGCCTCTAACCGGTAGCTGAGCCCTTCAGTGCCGCTCATAACACCGTCGCTTTTAAAACCCCGGTTCGTGTCCGCTTCCCAGCCAATATTCTGGATGTGGGTCTGATAGCGGATGCCGAGGTCATAGCCCGAAGCCTCCAGCTTGATTTCAATCCCTTCCAGCCGCAGGCTACGACCCGTAGTGCCGCTCATGGCGCCGTCACTGACAAAATCCTGCCAACCGTCATTCTGGACATGAGTCCGATACAGCACCCGGGGGGCGGCATCAGCCAGCACCCCGGACGGCAGTTGGCTAGCCAATAAAGTCAGAACCGACAGCAGTATTAATTTTTTTGATAAACCATTCTTCAAAGATCGATCCCCTTTTTGATCTCTAATACCATTTTTTTAAACGAATTATTCAATGCTCTATCATTTTACCTCATTTTCTTGCAATTGGGAACTTCATTATCATGATCATACTCAATTTCTCACTGTGACTTACCTTCTTCATAATCATAGCGATAGTAATTCGCCTTCTTATTGAATTTTACTTTAGTTAGAACAACACCAATGATTGTCGCCCCAACCTTATCAAGATTTTTTTTCACTTCAACGACGATTGCCTTTTTCGTTTCGCTAGCAGCGACTACTAATAGCACCCCGTCAGCAACCTTCGCGATAATGCTGGCATCTGCAAAACTTAATGCAGGAGGAGTATCGATGAGGATGATATCGTACTCATCGCGGGATTTAGTGATTAATGTTTCAAACGTTTCAGAATTTAATAGTTCTGTTGGTGAAACTGGTTTAGTTCCTGCCGGTAATATTTCCAGTTTATCCAGTTTTTCAACCTTATTGATCAGTGAATCAAGTGGCATCGCATCTACTAGCATATTTGATAATCCTTTTTTCCTTTTATTGATATCAAAAATCGCGCTGACCTGCGGTCTTCTTAAATCTCCATCAATTAATAAAACGCGTTTACCGGACTGAGCAAAGGTAATTGCCAAATTGCAAATTGTCGTACTTTTTCCTTCCTCTTTTCCCGAACTGGTCATTAATATAACCTGATATTTATTTTTTGTATTCTTGAAATTTAAATTGGTTCGCAACAGCTTATAACTTTCTGTCACATAAGATGAGGGATCGCTCAAGGTTACTAAGCTTGGTTCTTCAATACCATTATGCTTCTTTTTGAATTCCGGACTGTTGCCCAAAACCGATACCCCAATCAGTTTTTCAATGTCCTCTTCATTTTTTACCGTATCATCAGACAAGAATATGATGTAAATGATTAATAGTGACATCAAAAAACCAAACAACGCGCCAATTGCAGCATTCAGATATTTACTCGGCGCTGACGGCGTCTGAGGGAGCAATGCCTGATCAAGAATACGAATATTTTCTACACCAACTATTTGTAATACGGCCACTGAAAGCTGTTTAGCCAGCTCATCCGCAACGATTTTAGCAGTTTCTGGATTTGGATTTCGATAGCCAACAGTAAAAAGTCGCGAATCTCCGACATTTTCAATCACCATATTCTTTTGGA
>CAZEBY010000023.1:34749-37573 GCA_964510565.1 uncultured Lachnospiraceae bacterium
CCAACAGTAAAAAGTCGCGAATCTCCGACATTTTCAATCACCATATTCTTTTGGAAATCTTCATAAGGAATATTTAGACCTACGTTTTTTATTACTTCATTAATTACCAGGCGAGTTAACGCGATTTCCTTGTAATCAATAAGCAACTGACTGCCTGCTTCTAACTGACCGATTGAAATATCCAAGGGAGCTAAAACTGAATTTTCGTTTCCAATATACAGGACCGTTTTTGCCTCATAAACTGGAGTCACATATTTTACTGTATAGCTAAAAGCTATCCCTGCACCTAGAATCGTAAGCAACATGATCAGCCACCATTTTTTTTTCAGCATCTCAAACATTTCTCTTAAATCTAATTCTTTTTCTTTTGTTTCCATGGTGAATCTCCTCCCTTGTTAATTTTTCAATTTGGATGAATCCGTATTGATAGATGATCTGATAAAAGATCTAAATCATCTGGAAGCAGGCAATGCCGCGATCACTCCGTAAATCAGGTCTAATTTTGATCTTTAGATCTCTGATTCGAATCAATTCATGTTAAGGCAAATGTGAGTTTTTATTATTTACTTCATCATTATCCTTATAGGTCGGCACAATGGTTTTTACCATCTCGATCAGCTCTTTTTTATTTGATGCTTTAAATACCAACGGCAGTTCGTCAATCGACTTATTCAGGATGCCATAATCAATCTCAAAAGGTTTCCCGACTCGAATTTTTTCAAACGGGGTCTCGACTAACCCTTCTTCATCCATCAATAATTCCTCATAGAGTTTTTCACCCGGTCTTAATCCGATAATTTCAATCTCGATATCCTCATTCAGCTTGAGACCCGAAAGCTTAATTAAATCAACTGCCAAGTCATAAATTCTTACGGGTTGTCCCATGTCAAGAACAAATATTTCTCCGCCTTTTGCCATGGCTCCTGATTGAATGACCAACTGTGCCGCTTCTGGGATTGTCATGAAATATCTTATAATATCTTTGTGGGTAACCGTTACCGGTCCGCCTTCTTTTATCTGTTTTTTGAAAAGGGGTACAACCGAACCGTTGCTTCCAAGGACGTTTCCAAATCTAACCGCGGCAAATTTTGTTTTACTTTGCCGGGAGAGGCCTTGGATGATCATTTCGCAGATACGTTTACTGGCACCCATAATATTTGTCGGATTAACTGCTTTGTCAGTCGAAATCAAAACAAAACGATCAACGCCCAATTCATGAGCCGCTTCAGCAACATTTCTGGTTCCATAAACATTGTTTTTGATGGCCTCAAAAGGTGACCGTTCCATCAAGGGTACATGCTTATGGGCAGCGGCGTGGAAAATAACGTCCGGGTGATATGTTTCGATAATTGAAAAAATATCTTGCCGGTCACGAACCGATGCAATAATAACGTCCAGATTAAGTTTATTTTCATAATCATTGATTAGCTCATTTTGAATTTCATAGGCATTATTCTCATAGTTATCCAGAATAATCAGTTTCCCTGGATTAAATTTAGCAATTTGTCTGCATAATTCAGAACCAATCGAACCTCCACCACCGGTTACCATAACGACACGACCATCGAGATAACCAATTACCTCTCTAACGTTAAGATTAACTGTTTCTCTACCGAGAAGATCTTCAATTTCAACGTCTCTGATTTTACTCAGGGAGACCTGGCCATCAATCATCTCCCTGACTCCGGGAATAATTCTAACTTTGGCAGTTGTTCGCTTACACTCGCTGAGTATCATTCGCAGGGTTGCCGGATCAGCAGTTGGTGTCGCCACGATTATTTCATTGATTCCAAATTTGTGAACAATGCTGCCGATATCATAGTTATTTCCGAGAACTTTTACGCCGGCAATGGTTTTGTTTTGTTTCTTCTCATCCTCATCAATAAAACCAATGACCTGTCCATAATTTGATGTATGATTCTTGATTTCCGTTGCAATCAGAGTTGCCGTTGCTCCGCTCCCGATTATCAATACCTTTTTTTGGTAAATTTGTTTATTAAACAGTTTTCTGTTTTTTAAGCTCCTCATCAACCGATAACTGAAACGAATACTGCTGATAATTGCTATTTCAAAAAGCATTGCCGTCAGATAAATACCAAAATACAACCGCTCACCCATATAAATGAGATAGAGCACCCCAAATACACTGGATACAACCCCAGCAATCAGAATTTTTATCAATTCCTCAATTGAAGCATAGGACCATAAACTGTCGTATAATCCAAAATATCTGTAAATCAAGATTTTACCGGCAGTTAGAATGACAAAACTTCGAAAATATATACCAAGAAGATCAGCAGGGATATTTCCTTCGAAATGCAAAAATAAGGTTAATAGAAATGCCATATTGACTGCCAGTATATCAGCGCTATACAAGAGTATCTGTTTGCTGAATTTCGATTCCATGAAAAGCCTCACTTCCACCAGCGTATTATTCGCCTTTTTTTATCAGGAATACCGGATACTAATCTCTACTGAACAAATCTCTCGTGTATACTTTGTCTACAACATCGATTAGCTCATCTGATAATCGATTGGCGACGATAATATCTGAAATTTTTTTAAATTCATCAAAATCTTTAATCACTCTGGAATTAAAAAAGCTGTCTTCTTCCAATAAGGACGGTTCAAATACAACTACCTCAATTCCTTTGGCCTTAATCCGCTTCATTACACCTTGAATGGCCGATTCTCTAAAATTATCTGAGTTCATTTTCATTGTCAGCCTGTAAATTCCAACGATTTCAGGTCTTCGGTTAATGATCATATCCGCAATATGATCTTTCCTGGTCCGATTTGCGTCAACAATTGCCGACATAATATT
>CAZEBY010000024.1:0-37567 GCA_964510565.1 uncultured Lachnospiraceae bacterium
GTGCACGTTATAATATCATAACCAAAAAACATTTTCAATCATAAAAAAAGTCTCAGTCGAGACTTTTCTTATGTAAACGGTCACAGATTTTGCATTTTTGCTTTATTTTTGCTTAATCAGGGTTTCACCTGTCATTTCGGCCGGTTTAGACAGTTCCATTAAATCCAGTAGGGTCGGGGCCACATCTGCCAGACGACCATCGTCTCGCAATGCAACATCGCCATCGCCCAGAAGAATACACTTAACCTGGTTAGAGGTATGGGCAGTAAAGGGCATATGGGTTTCGTAATCGATCATTTTTTCGGCATTACCGTGATCGGCAGTCACAATTACCTTGCCGCCGTGTGCCAGAATGGCGGTGATCACTTTTTTAGCACATTCATCGACCACTTCCACTGCTTTTTCGGCCGCTTCAAAAATGCCGGTATGTCCGACCATGTCGGCGTTGGCAAAATTGAGAATCATCAGCTGATACTGCTCACTTTCAACGGCCGCTACGGCTTTCTCGGCCACCTCACAGGCACTCATCTCCGGTTGTAGATCATAGGTGGCCACATGGGGTGAGGGTACCAAGATCCGGTCTTCCAGCGGATATTGTTTTTCCAGACCACCATTGAAAAAGTAGGTGACATGGGCGTACTTTTCGGTTTCGGCAATACGCAGCTGGGGAATACCGAGGTTGCTGAGATATTCGCCCAAAGTATTATCGATACTCACCGGTTTATAGGCGATTGCGACATTTTTAAAGGATTTATCATATTGAGTCATGGTGACGTAATGCAAGCCCAGATAGCCCGTTTTACGTTTGAATTCCTTAAACTCCGGATCGATAAAGGCCCGGGTCAGTTCTCTGGCGCGGTCGGGACGGAAATTAAAGAAGATAATCGTATCATTGCCTTTGATGGTTTTATCCTCGACTGTATCGATAATCGTCGGCAACACAAATTCATCAGTGACTTCAGCCGCGTAGGTTTCTTCCATCACTTTAAGTGCTGAAGCCGCATGATTGCCATCACCAATTGTCATCGCATCATAGGCTTTTTCAACCCGGTCCCAGCGGTTATCACGATCCATCGCGTAGTAACGACCCATAATGGTGGCGATTTTTCCGACCCCCAATTCAGCCATCTTGGCTTCTAATGATTTAACGTGGCCCAGCCCGCTGTTCGGAGCGGTATCCCGGCCATCCATCAGACAATGGACATAAACCCGATCCAGACCCTGTTTTTTGGCCAGGTTCAATAAGGCATAAAGATGGCATTCATGGCTGTGAACCCCACCATCGGATAACAGGCCCATCAGATGCAGAGCGCCCCCTTTTTGTTTGGCCGATTTAATCCCGGCCAGGAAAGCTTCATTGGTAAAGAAGTCGCCGTCTTCAATGGATTTGGTAATTCGGGTCAGTTCCTGATAGACGATTCGACCAGCACCCAGGTTTAAGTGGCCGACTTCGGAATTCCCCATCTGACCTTCGGGTAGACCAACGCCAAGGCCGCTGGCGGTGATTAGGGTATGGGGATAGTCCTGGGAAATGGCATCAAGAAACGGGGTTTTTGCCTGTTCAACGGCATTGCCCTCGGTACATCGGGTAAAGCCGTAACCATCCAGAATAATCAGGGCAGTTAATTTTTTGTTCATTTGATCACACCTTTCGGTCAAATATTTTTAATACAGGGGCGAACCATCTTTGCCAGAAAATGTTCCGGGCGATCAATGATCGCCCCTTCAAATAATGCATGAGCATTGTTCATTAATTATAAATATTTTTAATCTTAGCTTTCTTGGGTTGATTCGTTAAGACCCAAGGGGCAGACTCTCGCCAGCACCGCGCAATCGATTAATGGTTAAAATTTCACAATCTCTGAAAATGTTGGTTTGAGGGAGGCACCGCCAACCAGGGCACCATCGATGTTTTCCATAGCCATCAGGTCTTTGATATTTTCAGGATTAACAGAACCGCCGTACTGAATCCGGACTTTTTGGGCTGCGTCTTCACCGAACATTTTGGCAATCGTCTTTCGAACCCAGCCGCAAGCTTCGTCGGCTTCTTCCTTGCTGGCGGTTTTACCGGTACCGATGGCCCAGATCGGTTCATAGGCAACCACTACCTTGCTGATGTCTTCAATCCCCTGCAGTCCCGCTTCAATCTGACCCACTACCTTGGCTTCAGCCTTGCCGCTTTCGCGTTCTTCAAGAGTTTCGCCGCAGCAGACAATTGGGGTAATCCCCAGAGCTAGGGCTTTAATGGCTTTTTTATTGACGTTTTCGTCTGTTTCGTTGAAATACTCCCGTCTTTCGGAGTGGCCAAGGATCACATATTCAATGCCGATAGCAGCTAGCATTTCACCGGAGATTTCACCCGTAAAAGCGCCACTTTTTTCAAAGTACATATTTTGAGCGCCAATGCCTACGTTTGAGTCTTTTGCCATTTCAACAGCTTTTTGCAGGCCTAGATAGGTGGGACAAAAAACCACTTCGGCTTCAGCACCGGCCACCAATGGCAACAAGGTCGTCATCAATTTTTCGGTTTCAAAAATATCATTATTCATTTTCCAGTTTCCGGCAATAATTGGTTTTCTCATCATCTTCTCCTTATTTATCCTGTAAGATTTCAATCCCGGGCAGTTTTTTTCCTTCGAGATATTCCAGTGAGGCCCCACCACCGGTGGAAATATGGCTCATTCCCGCTTCGTAGCCGAGAATTTTAACAGCTGCCGCCGAGTCCCCGCCGCCGATAATGGTAATGGCATCGGAGTCGGACATCGCTTTAGCCACGGCTTCAGTCCCCTTGGCAAAGGCGGCCATTTCAAATACACCCATCGGTCCGTTCCAGATGACAGTTTTGGCACCCAGAATCGCCTTGCTATAGTTTGCCGCGGTTACTGGACCGATATCCAGTCCCATCGAACCAGCCGGAATTGCATTGATATCGACCACGACAAAAGGCGCATCCGCTGCAAAGGCTTCAGCCGCAACCACATCCACCGGTAGTAACAGATTAACCCCTTTGGCTTTGGCCTTCGCCACCAACTCATTGGCCAGCTCCATTTTATCTTCTTCCAGCAGCGATTTTCCGATTTCATAACCCTGAGCTTTTAGGAAGGTAAAGGCCATCCCGCCACCTATGATCAGGGTATCCACCTTTTCCAGCAGATTGTTGATGACCCCGATTTTATCGGAAACCTTTGATCCGCCGAGGATCGCCACAAAGGGACGTTCCGGGTTTTCCAGGGCTTTACCCATAAAATCCAGCTCTTTTTGAATCAAAAATCCCGAAACCCCTGGTAAATACTCGGCAATTCCAACCGTTGAAGCATGGGCCCGGTGAGCAGTTCCAAATGCATCGTTGACAAAAACATCGCCAAGGTCAGCCAGTTCTTTGGAAAAACCCTTGTCGTTCTTTTCTTCTTCACCCCGGAAACGGGTGTTTTGCAGTAACAGCACATCACCGGGTTTAAGTCCCGCCGCCGCTGCCACAGTTACCGAACCCGTTACTGCGCCGTCATCATTGAAAATAACCGGTTTCTTTAGCAGCTCGGACAATTTTTTAGCAACCGGTTCCAGCGAATACTTGGGGTTGGGCTGATTTTTGGGTCGACCCATATGTGACATTAAAATTAGTGATGCTCCCTGTTCAAGAATATAATTAATCGTTGGCAGAGCGGCAGTAATCCGGGTTTCATCGGTTATGACGCCGTTTTCATCCAAAGGCACATTGAAGTCAGCCCGCATTAGAACTTTTTTTCCTTTTAAATCGATATCAGATACTGTTTTCTTACTCATCTTTTTATCCTCTCGGTTTATATTTCAGTTATCGTATGCTACCGTACCGACCAATTATTAATCTGTTGTATGCTGCAGATTCGGACAGGCTACCGCCATGTCCGCTCTGATGCACACAACATGATGTAACAATTGTCAGTACTACTTTTTGTTTTGTTCCCAAATAGTTGTCTTAAATATTCGCTTTATAAACAATTTCAGAAGCCTTGCAATGGTTTTGCAAAAGCTTCTGAAAAGTTTTTTGAATGATATTTGATTATTTTATTCTGGTTGATTAAAATTTAGTGGCAACATATTCTGCCAGACGGATTAATTGAGCGGTGTAGGACATTTCATTGTCATACCAGGCAATAATCTTAACAAGTTGTTTTCCGCCTTCAACTTCCATAACCCGGGTTAAGGTTGCATCGAAAAGTGATCCATAAGACATCCCGATGATGTCGGTGGAAACGACTTGTTCTTCATTGTAACCCATGGTTTCATTGGCAGCAGCTTTAACAGCGGCATTGATTTCGTCAGCAGTCACGTCTTTTTCCAGCACGCAGGTTAAATCAACCAGAGAACCGGTGATTACTGGCACGCGTAGCGCATATCCATCGAGTTTACCGTTAAGCGCTGGCAAAACCTTACCAACGGCAGCAGCAGCACCAGTCGAAGTGGGAACGATATTTTGAGCGGCGGTACGACCTCGTCGTAAGTCTCGATGCGGAGCATCTAAGGTCGCCTGGTCATTGGTGTAAGCATGAACCGTAGTCATTAAACCACTGACTAAGCCAAAGTTGTCGTTTATTACCTTGGCAACTGGAGCTAAACAGTTGGTTGTGCAGGAAGCTCCACTGATAACTGTTTCAGTACCATCAAGAATATCTTCGTTGACATTGAATACAATCGTTTTAACATCACCTTTGGCGGGTGCAGAAATAATAACTTTTTTTGCACCGGCTTTAATGTGTTTGCCAGCCCCGTCTTTATCAGTAAAGAATCCGGTAGACTCGATGACAACATCCACACCAATGGTACCCCAAGGCAGGTTTTCCGGATCTCTTTCAGCAAATATTTTGATCGCTTTACCATCAACTACCATGGTATCATCTTTGACTTCAATGGCATCTTGCTTAAATTTACCCTGAGCACTATCATATTTTAACAGGTACGCCAAGGTTTTTGCATCAGTTAAATCATTGATCGCCACGACATCAAATGCTGGATTATCTGCCATCAATCTGAATGCTAAACGACCAATTCTTCCAAAACCATTAATTGCTACTTTTACAGACATATTATCTGCCTCCTTAAAATAATATTTACTAAATATATACTCAGTCAGCCGCGGGCTATTTTGCGTCTGACATGGTTTGCAGTTTTTTTAATATTTCTCTGGCAGCGCTTTCATCGGTGATCAGGACAATATTCTCACGAATCCGGCTAACTGCAATAATCGCTTCCGCTTTGGTGACCCCACCGGCCACCGCAATGACATGGGGTATTTTTTTGAAGTTATCAATGCCAATCCCAATCGTCGAAGACGGCGAAATGACTTCGCCATTGATATCAAAATAGTGTCCAAAGGCTTCAGCCACGGCGCCCTGTTCGAGAATCTTGCGTTTCTCTGCGGTTCCAAGGTTTCGCCAGTCGGCCAGCACATCGGCCCGACCCAAGCCAAAAATAAAGATATCAATATTATCCATCTTATTGAATACCCTTTTTATTTCAGGATAATCTTTTAAAGCTTCCAATAATCGCTGATCAATATTATCCGGCAGATGCAGCAGTTCATAATTGGAATGCAGCTTAAGGCCCATTTCCGCAACCACGTTATTGGCCTGCGTGGAGTGACTTTTTCCGATCCCGCCCCGGGCCGGAATGACATAAACATCCGGATAAAAGGCTTCCCGCATTTCATCAGCAACGGCAGCCGTACAGCTTCCGCCGGTTAATGCCAGAGTATCTTTATATTTCATGACCGACAAAACATATTTTGCCCCGGCACGTCCCATAAATCGCAGCACTTCATAATTCATATCCATATCGCCGGGACAGATGATGACCCGTTTGAGATGGAGACGATCCATCAGCTCTTTTTCCAACTGTTCCAGACCGTTATAAGTGTATAGCAGGCACTTGAGCTGGATCAATGCTTCGTCGCCAGCTTCGGTGATCACAACCCCCTGCCGTTCCACTGAAACCAGCTTCTGGCTTTGAAAAAAATCGATCTCATTGCGAACCTGACGCTCGCTCATGTCCAGAACAAATGCCAGATTTCTCCGTCCGATGGGCTGCTCACTGCTGATAGTTGATAAAATATTGTAACGCATTTCAATGAGTCGATTCACTTCCGGAGCGACAAGCTGTTGAAGTTCAATGACTTCCTTACTGATTTTTAATTGATTTGACACAGAATCACCCTTCTTTCGGATACATGGTCGCTTTTTGTCCCGCTGGGACAAATTTATTATACCCTATATGAATTTTAAAAACAAGTTAAAAAAAACCAAAAACGAAAAGAAAATGCCCGCCCCGGTTTCCGGGGCTCTGCAGGTACTCAACAGTCATTGGTTTTTTATTCACCGGTATTCTTTTCGTTTGGAGGAAGGCTGGATCAAAAGTGCTTCACGATACTTGGCCACTGTTCGTCTGGCGACATCGAGATTTTTCTCCTGCAATAATTCTGACAGCTTCTGATCGCTCAGCGGCTTTCTTTTATCTTCATTTTCGATTAACTCTTTAATATAACCTTTGATCGCATCGGAAGATCGGTCTTCTTCGCCCTGTGTATATCCCCGTTTAAAGAAAAACTTCAGGGCAAAGGTGCCCTTGGGAGTTTGAATGTATTTTCCCCGAATGGCCCGACTGACGGTGGATTCATGAACCTCGATGGTTTCGGCAATGGTCTTAAGGGTCAGTGGTCGCAGATCGGCTACGCCTTCAAAGAAAAAACTCCGTTGAAACTCGGCAATGGCAGTGATGACCTTCCTGATCGTGTCCCGCCGCTGCTCAATACTTTTAATTAGAAAGGCTGCGCTATCGAGTTTCTTTTCCAGATATACCCTGGTTTCGTCATTTTTATCGGTATTTTTCAACATCCCCTTATAGTAATTATTAATCCGCAGTCGCGGTGCCGATACATCATTAACCTTGACCACCAACTCACCGTCGATAATTTCAATGCTTCCATCGGGAATGACGTAGGTGACCCGCTCTGAACAGGCGAATTCCCGGCCTGGTTTGGGTTCTAAAGTTTTTATGACCTCTTTGAATTCACAGATCTCTTCAATGTTCAGACCGGTCGTCTTTTCGATGCGCTTAAACTGATTGTCGGCCAGATCCGGCAGATGGTTTTTAACGATGTCCATGTACACTTCTTCATCATCATACCCCATTTGACGCAATTGAATCAGTAAGCATTCATTAATGTTTCGGCACCCCACCCCACTGGGATCAAAACACTGGATCATGCCAATCATTTTTTCGATCTGCTCTTCTTCCACTGCCAAAATATTTTTGATATAGTCGATGTCAATAATCAAGTAACCATTATCATCGATACAGTCAATCAGATATTCACCGATCAGTTTTTCTTCTTCACTGAGATTTTTTTCCAGCAGATTGAATTGAAAATGGAGATACTCGTTTAGGGTTTGCTCCTGGGAGGTAAATTTTTCAAAACCGTATTCATCATCGGACTCGCCGCCGGAGGGAGTCTGACCCCGATAATCCGAGTTTTCCATACTGTGAAAATACTCATCCCATTGGATTTCCTCCTTGGGCTGCTGTTCCGGAACCACCTCTTCTTTGGCTACTTCGCCCTTTGCGGGTGTGCCATCCTCATGAACCGGCACCACCTCTTTAATCGACGCCTCATTAAACTCCAATACCGGGTTTTCCATGATTTCTGTTTCGATCAGACTATTGAGTTCCGTCGCAGTCAGTTGCAGAATTTCAATTGATTGCCGCATCTCCTGAGTCATGATCAATTTTTGGCTTTGGGTAATATTTAAATCAAATTTGATATTCATTTTCCACCTGATTACATTTTAATTCTGTTCATGAAAAAAAGACTAACTTTCGTTAGTCCTAATCATATCACAATCTACTTGATTTCTTCAATGTATTTGATCACATTTACTGCAGCAATCGCACCATCGGCGGTAGCGGTGACCACCTGTCGCAAGGATTTATGCCGCACATCGCCGGCCGCAAAGATTCCGGGGATATTGGTTTTCATCTCATCATCTGTGAGTAGATAATCCCGATCATCCCGTTCCAGGAAGCCCAAAAATGCTTCGGAATTGGGTTTCTGGCCGACAAAAACGAAAACACCATCAATCGGTACTTCAGTCATTTCGCCGCTGATGACATTTTTAACCAGGATACTTTCTACCTGACCATTACCCTTTATTTCTTCCACCACCGAGCTTAGAATCATCGATATTTTTTCATTTTCCTGAACGCGCTGCTGCAAAATTTTAGCCCCACGAAGTTCATCACGACGATGAATGATTACCACTTCGCTGGCAAATTTTGTCAGATACAAAGCTTCTTCCAAAGCCGTGTCGCCACCACCGATGACAGCCACTTTTAAACCTCTGAAAAAATTGGCATCGCAGGTAGCACAATAGGAAACTCCCATCCCACGGAGTTCTTTTTCCCCTGGACAGCCAATCAGTCGCGGTTCTGCGCCGGTGGCAACAATCATCGTCTGGGTCAGCAGCTCGCCGCCGTCGGTTTGTACTGCAAATCCGTTTTCTGTCTGGCGTGCGCCCTGATATGTTCGGGTTGCAAATTCGACCCCAAACTCTTCACATTGCTGGCGCATCCGCTCGGTTAAACCTGGACCGGTGCTGTCAGGCGGAGAGCCGGGGTAGTTTTCAATCTCCCAGCTGGTGGCAATCTGTCCGCCGATACCACCTTTTTCAATAATCAATACCTTCAGTGCGCCCCGGGCTGCGTAGATCCCGGCCGCTAAACCGGCTGGTCCGGCCCCCACGATAATTGTATCATATGTCATCTTAACACCTCTTTATTCTATTTGATTTACCCCAAAATCAGGATTCATCATTCATAATTTTGCTGGTGGTAATAAATTCTTCCATCTGCTTTTCGTTTTCTTTAACGATTTCCTTTTTATACTCATCGTAGCGGTTTTCTTTGACAATTTCCAGTGATCGGGTTTCAAGTTTTAAATTCTTGACCACTTCAATCTGAATATCAATTTTTTCAGTAATCTCATCAATTCTTTTTTCAATAACCTGAATCTGCTCTTTTAAAAAGGACATGTAGTGAAGATAAACCTGACAGGCTGTCGGGGTAATGGAGGCAGCCATATCCCGCTCGTAGTTTTTCTGGCATTTTTCCTGTTGATCTTCAATTTCCAGCTGCTTGTCCATTTCATCGCTTAACTGCCTGGTCAGCCCACCCAATATCATCATTTCATTTTCCAGATTTTGATCTTTATAGGAAAGGAGCTTTCCTAAATGGAATTGGAACTTTTTCATAAGACGGCCTTCTTCATCTCTTGAATGCTGTTATCGTACAAACACTTTTCATCAACTTTTTGCTGCAAAAACTTATTGATGCCACCAATCTTCTTAATGGCTACATCCAGGGAAGGATTTGTTCCGCTTTTATAGGCCCCAATGCTGACCAGATCATAGTTGGTGTCATAAACCGACATCATATTACGCATCGTTGACGCTGCTTCCATCTGGTCTTTGCTGACGATGTTGGACATCAATCGACTGACGCTGTTCAGCACATCGATGGCCGGATAATGGTTTCTGGCAGCGATCTTCCGGGACAACACGATGTGACCATCAATAATCCCCCGGACGGTATCGGCTACCGGTTCGTTCATATCGTCCCCTTCAACCAGGACCGTATAGATACCGGTTATCGAGCCGGTTTCAAAATTCCCGCTACGCTCGAGCAGCTTTGGCATCATCGCGTAAATCGAGGGAGTATAGCCCCGAGCTACCGGCGGTTCCCCGGTGGCCAGGCCAATTTCTCGCTGGGCCATGGCAAAACGGGTCAGGGAATCCATCATCAACAACACATCCAAACCCTGATCCTTGAAATATTCGGCAATGGTGGTGGCTGTCAGGGCGCATTTCATCCGCTGCATCGGCGGCTGATCGGAGGTTGCCACAACAATCACTGACCGGTCCAGGCCTTCCTGACCCAGATCGTTTTCGAGAAACTGGCGCACCTCCCGGCCTCGCTCGCCAACCAGAGCAATCACATTGACCTGGGCTTTGACATTTCTGGCAATCATCCCCATCAGGGTGCTTTTGCCAACCCCACTGCCGGCAAATATTCCCATTCTCTGGCCCTTACCAATTGTCAATAAACCATCTATTGCCTTTACCCCAAATTCGAGGATATCGTCAATACATGGTCGTGAGAAGGGATTTGCCCCGCTGCTGTTAATATCATAAGGCCGGGGATTTTCAATCGGACCACCGCCATCAATCGGTTCGCCCATGGCATTAACAACCCGGCCAATCATCTTATCGGATACGCCAATTTTTAGAGATGAACCGGTTGGTTCGACAATATTGCCAAAGCTGATGCCTTCGGGTTCTTCATAGGGCATCAATAGAACCTTATTGCCCCGAAACCCGACCACCTCAGCCAGAATATAACGATCGGCATTCTGATCAAAGATTTTGCACAAATCACCAATACTGCATTCCGGTCCGACCGATTCAATCATCATCCCAACTACTTTTTCGATCTTGCCAAAATAATGGTAGGTTTCGGCCCGTTGAATCGCTTTGCATATCTCAGATTTATTCATTACTGCCTCCCCTAAGTAATCTCTTCAATGGCTTTCTCCAGTTGTTCCAATTGTACCGGCAAACTCATATCAATGACCGAGTCATTGGTTTCCACCATGATCTTATCCTCGTCCTTAAGAATGATCACCTTGGATTTTTTCGACAGGTTTTTTAGTTTTTCAGACATTTCCTTGTTAATATGCAGATCCAGGGTTTTCTGATTTTCCGACAGATAAATTTTCAGATCCTCTTCATCCCCGTGAATCACCTCATCAAAAAGCTTCAAGAACAAATCCCGATCTTCCTGAACTTGATGTTTCATTATTTTCTTGGCAATTTCAAAGGCGATATCCAAGAGATCCTGCTGTTGGTTGTCAAGTGCCCGTTGCCGTTCGTTATTGATCAGTTCGAGCAATTCATTGATTTCCTGTAATTTATTCTCAAGCTCTGCCTCGGCCTGAGCCGCACCTTCATTTAAGCCCTCTTTCAGCCCGACTTGAAAACCCTCCCGGGATCCATCCTTCAGGCCTTCTTCATGCCCAGTTGCGTAGCCCTGGGAAAAGCCCTCCTGATAACCGGTCTCCTGAGATTTTTCTTTGATCTCCTGACTGGCTCGGATCGCTTCTTTCATCAATTCATTGGCGGCATGCATGGCTTCAACGCTTTCGTCATGATCAATGCTATTAGCGATCGTTTCGATATTTTCTCCCCGTTGGTTCTCGTTGTCTATTGCTGCTCCAGATTGAATTGTAACCGGGATGACCGCCGGGGCAGTTGTTTGAGAAACCCATTTGGCTTTAACAATACTAGACAATGATCTCGTCCTTTCCACCCTTAGATGTTACAATTTCGCCTTCTTCTTCCAGTCTTCGGATTACCGAAACGATCTTTTGCTGGGCTTCTTCCACATCCCGGACCCGGACATTATGGAGAAATTCCATCTCGCTCTTAACCGTATCGCCCATACGCTGGGACATATTGGCAAAAATAACATCGGTAACACCCTTGTTGGCACCCTTAAGCGCGATCGACATTTCTTTGGTATCAATTTCCTGCAAAAAGCGCTGAATTGATATCGGATCAAGAATAACAATATCTTCAAAAACAAACATCCGCTTCCTGATTTCTTCTGACAGCTTGGCATCATTTTTACTGAGTTCGTCAAAAATGTATTTTTCCGTACCGCGATCGATGTTGTTCATAATTTCAGCAATATAGTTGATTCCGCCAACTTCGAGTAAATCGAAGGACACCACGGATTCAAATTTACGTTCCAGAATGGTCTCAACCTGTCTGATAATTTCCGGCGAGGTTCGATCCATCCTGGCAATCCGCTCGACCACATCTACCCGAATGCTCTTTGGCAATTCAGAAATAATGGCTGAAGCCTGATCAGCCCGGGCATAGGATAACACCAGGGCGATGGTCTGAGGATGCTCATTCATAATCATATTCATTAAATTTTTATAATCGGCTTTGCGAATAAACTCAAAGGCTTTTGTCCGCAGGGTTTTGGTTACCCGTTCTAACAGGGCACTGCCCTGCTGTACTCCAAATGCTTTCTCCAGGACATTCCGGGCATAGTTAATCCCGCCTTCGATATAAACCTTTTGAGCTACACAAAGACCGTAAAACTCATCAATAACCTGATCGGCCACCTCCGGCGGAACACTTTCCTGTCGGGTAATCTCATAGGTTAAGATTTCGATTTCATCTTCCTGTAAATGTTTATAAATGCTGGAAGCAATATCTGCACCCAGCGAAATGACCACCTGGGCTGCTTTTTGTCTTGGAGTTAGGGTAATGTCCATCTTTGTCAACTTCCTTCATTGATTCTGATCTATTCACTCTCATTCTTTAGCCATGATTTAAACAACTGAGCGGCAATTTCCGGATTTGTAGCCGCAAACTCTTTAACTTTTTCCTTTTTATCGTCTTTAAGCGGATGAATCGGTTCAATTGGTTCTGACCGATCAGCTGCCAAAGCTCTGAATAATGCATCGGTTTCAGTATCTTCATCAGTGGAAAAAGCTTCTTCAATACCTTTTTTGCCACGTTTACCCTTTTTCTTGACTTTTCCTTCGGCTTTTTTCTTTTTGCCTCTGGTCAGGATGAATAACAATACCAGCAATAGCAGCAAGACGCCCGCACCAATTCCACCAAATACCAACAACCGTTCGGTGGTAAAGACAGGTTCAACTACAGGTTCTTCCTCAGCCTGGGCAAACTCAAAATTACGCACTGTCACACTTTGGGGTGGCACTCCGGCTGCATAGGCAACCAGTTGGATCAGGTTTTCGCGGGCTACCGGGGTCATCGCCGGATCATTGATGGCAATCCCAATCGATACGGTCTCGATGGCCGGATCCAGTTTTTCGGTTTGGGTGATTTCCTGGCTGACAGAGTAAGTGGTATTTTCATTGATTCCGGTCACCACCCCACCATTGGTCAGGGCATTTTCTGCATAGGTGGTAACATCCGTGTTACCGGTGGTTCCAGCCACCCCGCCGACGGTTCCATCCTCATTGGAAATCGCCATGCTGGATGATTCCTGATTAATTACCCCGGAGTTATTGCCATCTGGTGATGGGCTATACACCGTCGATTCCTGCTTAACCGCATCGGTATTCAAGGTAGCTGTGACCGATACCTTATACTGTGACGGATCGTAGGGTCCATCCAGGACATTGTTCACTTTTTGGGTCAGATCATTTTCGATCGCCTTGGTCAGCTTCAGTTTCGATTCTCCGCCCGAGCTGGCAGACAGGCTGCCAATCAGATCATTGCCATTCCCATCTGTCAATGCAATGTTGTCTGTTGATAGACCCGCCACCGACTTAGCGACCAGATTTTGAATACCTAAAATCTGTTCCTTTGATAATGTCGCCCCTGTCTCCAAATGAATAATAACGGAAGCGGTGGTCGCTTCGGTTTCCTGTAAATAAAAGACATTCTCAGTTGGCACTGAAATCGTGACGATCGCATCCTTGACTCCTTCCAGCGTCTTGATGCTGGCACCGATTCGTTCCTGCAGTTGCATGTTTTCGTATTGCTTGCGCTCATAATCCGTTGAAAGCATGTTGCTGTTGTTCTGAATAACATAATAGCTTAAACCATTTTTAGGATACCCTGCCGTTGCCAGTTTCATCCGGATTCTTGATTCATCTTCCTTTGGTACAGTGATATTACCACTGGCGTCAAGCTTGACATCGGCCTCCATCTCCGTCAGGGCGGCCATAATTTCGGTTGTTTCTGCCTGGGTCAGATCGTCAAAAAGCGGCACATAATCTTTATAATTGAGAAATGCTGTCAAACCAATGGACGCCAACAAGACCAGTACAGCCCCGCCAATCATCAGTATCCTGGCTTTTTTGGATGTTCCGGTCCAGAAGTTTTTTATTTTTTCTAAAACGCCCTTTATTTTCTCATTCATTGTCTTTTTTCATCCATCCAAATATTTGTGTCACTCTTAATCGCTAAATTTGTGCATTCAAAATAGGGATACTTATCATTTTTTATTTCCTGATCGGTATCCTTAACGGGTCTTAAGTAATGTATCACCTTGCTCAAATTTACAAGCCGGTGTTCATCACAGTCTGATAGGACTCCAAGACTTTATTTCGCAGTTGAACCATCGTTTGGAGGGCTACATCTGCCTTGGCGGTGTTTATCATCATGGTATGCATATCATCCATATTGCCAATGGAAAGATTATAGGCATCGACTTTAGTTGCCGTTTCCGTTTCTTCAACGTTATTGATGGTATCCTGAAGGATATTTTTAAAATCTCCGGCGACACCGGTTTCTGAGGCGGCTACTGCTGTATTGGCTGTATTGCCAGCAACCGAACCAACACCAGTGGCACCGATGATCGAGGTCATGGGAACTATAAACATAATTATCTCCTTTTATCGGCCAATTTCCAGGGCCTTTAGAACGATTGATTTGGTGGCATTAAACGCCGTTACATTGGCTTCATAAGCCCGACTGGCGCCCATGGCATCGGTCATTTCCTGCGCGGTGTTGACATTGGGATACAGCACATATCCCTCGGCATTGGCATCGGGATGGGTGGGATCATAAACCGGCACTAAAGCCGAAGGGTCATCAATCACCGCCTCAACCTGAACCCCATCTTTTTGAACCACACCAGTGGCGGTTTTTAGCGCATCCTGAAAAGTTCCGGCATTGACGCTTCGAAGCACTGTCATTTTTCGACGATAAGGTTCGCCGTCTTCGGTACGGGTCACCTGGGCATTAGCAATGTTTTGAGCAATGATATCCAAACGATATTTCTGTGCAGTCATTCCTGAACCTGAAATATTAAAAGAACTTAAAAAACTCATCGCTTATTTCCCTCCGTTAATCGCATATTTTAATCGGGAATAGGAGTCTGAGACACCACGAACCAGATAGTAATACTGCAACACTGACTTTGACATATCGATGTTTTCAGATTCCAGATCAACGTTGTTTTCATCCAGACGACTGGAAGTGGCTCCTTCATAAACGCTGACATTTGAATTGTTAATGGATTGAATACTGTCCATTTTATCGAGAAAACCTGTTGAACTCCCAGCAGATGTTGTTTTAAGTTTATTGATCTCTGCTTTTAGTGAGTCTTCAAAATTGACTTTAATGGCTTTGTAGCCCGGTGTTTCCGAATTTGCAATGTTATTGCTGGTAGCTTTTTGTCTTTGCCAGGTGCCATCCAAAGCCTTTTGATATAAAGCTGCGGTTATTGAATCACCGATCATCACGACCTCCTTCTTTCTTCATGCTGGTTAAAAAGCCAGCCCGAAAAATTTTCACTTTGCATCCGCTGTTAAACAACCATCTCGCGATGCGTAAAAAGATCTAAATTTCAATACACATAGATATTATCATAATACCATAAGTTATTAAAAACAACAAATAGATTTCTGTTCTGTCTTAGCAGTCTTTAAGTTAGTCATATCAGATTATTTTGATAATCAATGTAATAGACCAGTTAGAATAAAGTCAAATCTGACACTAATAAACTTGTGACTCATAATTATGTGGCAACACAAAAAAAGCAACCGTGGCTGCTTTTTTAAGGTTTTTATTTATTTTGTTCGTTATTTTTTTGCATCAAGGAAAGTACCATAACTCGGCGTTAAACTGACTTCATAAGCGGCAACTTTCTGATTCTGCTGATTTTTTTTCAATTCCTGCAGGGTCTTCTGCTGTTCGGCCTTAATTAGATGAATGCAGTTTTGATCCATATCTTGAATCAGTTTGATCAAACTATCGATCTGTCCTTTTTCCTCGATCGTACAGACCTGATTATGCTTAAGTTCAGTAAACTGATCTTCCATGCTCTTTAATCGCAGGATCAGCTGATCACGTTCTTCCAGGATCGTCGCCAAAGACTGCCAATCCTCGATGCTGCTGAGAATTTCTTCACCTTTAGTGACATATTCTTTTAAGATAAGGATTTTTTCCTGGCATAATTCATGAGAACTGTCATTCATTTCAGAGTCCCCGGGATTTTGCAGGATTGCTGATTTTTTCTGCTTCCTTAAATGAGTCTTTTAAATCGACAATCAAACCCAATAAACTTTGCATTAACTGAATATCCCGACTGGCATTCGCTTCACCCAACTTTGTAAAAATAAAACTGTACATTTCGTTCAGCTCAATTGAAATGGGGTATTGCATATCCAAAGAAAGATTTAATGAGGTAATAATTTTTTGCGCTTTCGCGATACAATTGTATGCTTTCGCAAAGCTGTCTTTTTCAATCAGGATGATGCCCATTTTCACTTGTTTTTCCGCTTCTTCAAAAAGCTTAATGACCACCTCTCCTTTTGATAAAGACTCAATGGCATACCGCTTTGATTCCTGATACGCGTTAGCATATTGCATTACATTCTCCCCCTTTCTTTGATCTATGCGCCTGATGAAAACTGCGCTAGTATTGAACTTTGGCTATTTAGCTGTTGTAGTGCTGTTTCCAGAGCCGAAAACTTGCCCCAATAATAGGTTTCTTCGGTTTTCAACTTGGTCTTTAACTCGGTGATGCTTTTATTTGTTTTGGTAACACTATCGGTGATACTGTTTTCGGTGTCGGAAAGCGTCGATTCATAACCTGCCATTTCAATCAGTGATCCTCTTGATCCTTTTGCCCCCGTAGTCTTGGCAGCACCGTTGATGATTTCATTGAGTTGCTGGGCAATCCCTGTATTTTCGGTAGTGAAAAGCTCTTGAATGGCTGATCCCTTTGTTTCGAGGGCAGTTGTCAGTTTGGCCTCATCAATTTTTAGTTTGCCATTTTCGGAATAACCCGCTGAGGTGATCCCCATATCATTAAGACTGATCCCGCCGCTGACCGCCGAGCCGTAAATCATCGACTGCATCTTTGATGTTATTCCTTTTAAGATACTATCATTTTGCAGCAGACCGATTTTGGCTTTTGTCTCCCAGTTTTCAATTTCTTTTTCGCTCATATCCGCTTTTTGATCATCAGTTAGTGGCGGATAATCTGAATCAGCATTTTCCTTAACCAATTTATTCATCATTTCGATCATATTGTTGTAATCGGTAACAAAACTCTTAATGGTATCTTTCAAACTGGTTGAATCGGCTTTAGAGGCAATCGTGATTGCATCGTCACTCTTTTCCAATAATTCAATTTTGACGCCGTCCACTTCAATTGAGTTGGATGTACGGACAATGGCTTGCCCATTGACAGTTAACTCAGCATTCAAGCCGTCAGTAGTTACAGCTCCATCACCAATTAATCCCAATGAAGCCATTAAACCAGATGTATCAGCCACTACAATATTATCGCCCATCCCACTGGTTTTGGATGTTAAGGTGAACTTATCGGTAATTGATGAATAATTCATCGTTACCCCAGCCGCACTGGAGTTGATTCGATTCATGATACTCACCAGTGAATCGGTTTTATTGAATGAAAAATCAACTGAGTTAATTTTTACATTAAACACTTCATTTGCACCCAACGCATCTGCCAAGGGCAAGGTATTCAATGCTGCGGTTGTGGTTAAGCGATCCGTTTGTCCTTCAGTTAGTTTTAAGTAGTCCAGTGTGTCGTCGCCATTTAAGGCATTTACTGTAAGCTGTGAACCAGATGCCGATAAACCTAAAACACCACCTGTCATTGAAACATTGATTAATGATTCCCCGGTACTTTTTTTTCCAAAGGCTTCATCGATTTTTGTTTGCAGTGCTGCTTCAAAACTTCCACCTGGTACTGATATCAAATCCTCAAACGCCTTGTCCATGGTAATGGTCCGAACCTGTCCATCCATTTTCAACAGAAAAGACTTGCTGTTGTTTTCATCAATACCAGCTAAGAGGTCAGTCGTATTTGCCGCGTCAGAACCACTTAAAGGTTTCGAAGCACCGTCCCCGGTCACGGTCTGATTAGTCGCCAGTTGGTTAATTTTATTGATTGTGATATTACCGGCCATTGCCGCACTAGTGCTCGACACGGATACCTTGGTTGATGCACTTGAAGATTTAACGGTATTATACAAAGATGTACTTCTAAAATTTGTTGTCGATAAAACATCCAGGTATTTACTCTGGAATTCTTTAAGCGTCTTGGAAACATTCCGGTAAGCCGCCTGTTTCCACTCCATGGTCTGAACTTTCTGTTGGCTCTTTGCAATTTTTGAACGACTGGCGCTTGTCAGGCTTTCAACCAGAGAATCGGTATCCAGGCCCGAAACCAGACCTGCCATCCCGGTTTTTGCTGACAACGATGATAAGGTACTTGTGCTCGTTGATGAATTAACCGAAGTTGCCATTTGTATCCCTCCAAACTATAATTAAAAATCATTTTATATTTCCATAATGGTTATTTTCTGTTCGCTACTTCATATATCGGCCCATCACAAAAAAACTTTAGCCTTCTTTTTGATAAATGGACGGTTTGACATATTTAAAGTGATGATCCACTGAAGCCAAAGACTCACTTTGACCAATGAAAAAGTAGCCGCCGGGCTGAAGCGCATCATAAAACTTCTGTACCACACTATTCTTAGTCGGTTTATCAAAATAAATCATCACATTTCGACAAAAGATCGCATGGAAGGGTTTTTTAAACTGGAATCGGGATAACAAATTAAAGTTTCGATAGGCCACTCCTTTACGAATCGGCTCTGTCACTGACAAATACTCTTCATCGTAATCCTTAAAATACTTTCGTTTCCATTCTGCGGGAATCTTGGAGAGCTCTTCTTTCGAATATACCCCGGATTTGGCGGTCATTAAAACACGGTCGGAAATATCCGAGGCCAGGATGGTACTGTCCCAGGTGCTAAGCTTGCTGCCCAGATAATCATGGGTAATCATCGCCAGGGTATAGGGCTCCTGACCCGATGAACAGCCGGCACTCCAAACCCGCAAGTCTTTGGTTTTGGTGGTTTCATCGACCCAAGGAAGCACCTGTTGTTTATAAAAATCAAAATGTTCACTTTCCCGTAAAAAATAGGTATGATTCGTGGTCAGTTTATTAATCAGCACACTGATTTCATCATTTTTCGTATCGTTCTTCACATACTCAAAATAATCCATATAGTTTTCATAGCCCAGTTGGGAAACATAATGACTCAAGCGGCCTTCGATCAGGTGTCGCTTTTTTCGTAAATCGACCCCATAGTTGGAATGCACATAAGATGTGATCGCCTGAAATTCGTCTTCCTTAAGTTTTATCATTTTCTTTACCTCGTGTTTTTATATGATCTTAATAATGATCGAGAATTGCTGGGATATCAACAATCAAACTGATGCTGCCGTTTCCCAGAATCGTACAACCGGCAATCCCGGAGTTTTTAATTGAATAATGGTTTAAATATTTAGGAATCGGTTTTACCACAATCTGATGTTTTTTAATCAGATCATCCATAAACAGACAGGCAAAGGTATCGCCAGAATCCACCAGCATTAAAATGCCGTCTTCAATATGGGTTTCGCATTTTTTATCTTCGAAGATATCATGGAGCCGAATCAGTGGATAGCATACCCCACGGATCATGACCATTTCATTATTGTCCGGATCTTTGATCAGCTGATTGGACGTAATCTTAAAGGTTTCCCGGATATTGCTGATCGGAATTTCATAGATGTCTTCCCCAACCAGAACTTCCATTCCGGAAATAATTGATAAGGTCAGCGGAATTTTCAGGAAAATATTGGTACCAGAGCCTTTTTCACTTTCAATGGAAATGGAACCGCCCACTTTTTCAATATTCTTCTTCACCACATCCATGCCAACCCCACGGCCGGAAAATTCTGTCACGACTTCTTTGGTCGAGAATCCGGGAGCCATAATCAGATTGAGAATTTCTTTTTCGGAATACTCCTCTTCCGGTTTGACCAGCAGTTTTTTCTCTTTGGCTTTTTCCAGAATCCCCGCCGGATCCAGACCTTTGCCATCATCGCTGACCGAGATAACGATGTCACCGCCAACGTTTTGAGCAGATAGTATGACCTTGCCGACCGGATTCTTCCCGACGGCAATCCGTTCTGCGGCACTTTCAAGGCCGTGATCCATGGCATTTCGAACCAGATGCATCAATGGATCGGCAATCCCATCAATGATGGTTTTGTCAACCTCAGTGCTTTCCCCCATGGTGATAAATTCCACTTCTTTTTTGAGCTTCTTGCCAACATCTCGGACGATCCGCTGCATTTTTTTAAAGGTACCGGAAATCGGGATCATTCGGATCGACATCACAATGTCCTGCAATTCATCAGTCAGCTTCTGCAACTGGGTCGAAGCTTTTTCAAAACTTTCGTCCCTTCTCCCTTCCATACCGACACTGCCAAACACCATCGATTCGGTAATAACGATCTCCCCAATCAGGTTCATCAGGGTATCCAGCTTATTCAGATCAACGCTGATCAGATTCTGGACATTGTTCTTCTGTTTACTTGGATCCACCACTTTTTCCGGGGTTTTCTTACCGATCGCTACGGTTTGGGGTATGGTGTCGATTGCCGGGATCAGTTCTTCTTCCTTGGCACAATCCAGGAATTCAATGTTTTTTACCGATAAGATACTCAGGGCGATGTTCTCAATGGTTTCTTTATCCGCCGTTGTTTCAAGATGGCAGAAAAAACCATTCTTTAAGATAATTCCAGCCGCTTCGGGATTATTATTTAATTGTTCCGGAATTGTTTTTGTGACCTTCCCGATCGATTCGAGTTTATTCACCAGCATAAAGGCCCGGATATTCTCCATCTGGGAATCTTCATTGAAGCGGGTATGGAGGCAATAAAGCTTTATTACGTCACCGGTTTCGACGATCTCAGTGTCATCTTCACGCTCATCCATTTCATCATTTCGTTCTTCATCAAAATTCAAATCGCCAAATAAATCATCTTCAACCGCTGCTGCCAAAGTGATTGATTCGTCATCGTCTGAACGTGTATTCATTAATTCAGCTTGGGCTTGCTCCGGTGTTTCCATGGATAACCCTTTAATCCGATTTAAAAAGGCATCAGTTTCAGCCGTCAGCTCATCGTTTTCATCCAACAGGGTTTCGTTGTTCTTAATCTTCTCCACTTCACCTTTCAGGAAGGTAGAAAAATTAAGAACCAGGTCCATCAAATCCGCAAAGTCCTCCTGCTTGATGCCGTTTTCCCGAATAACAAAAAACAGATCCTCCAACTTATGGGCAGAATGCGCCAGCATGTCGAATTCCATCATCGCTGAAGACCCTTTGATCGTATGCATAATCCGGAAGATTTCATTAATGTCATCCGGTGTCAGTTCCGCATTGTCCTCAGATTGAAGTAAAATTTCTTCTAATTGATCAAGCAGGGTTTCCGATTCAAAAATATACATCTCTAAAATGGAATCATTTCCAGAATCATAATTACTCATTTTGTCCATCCTTTATATACACGAAATTTTTGTCTTATTTTATTATATCGGCTTTTTGCAGTAAATGCACTTTATTTTTTTCTTCTTAAGTGATATACCCCAATTCACCGAATCTTATCAAACCCGGCACTGCTTTTCCATTGATAATTCCTATATTCATTTATTCGTCTTTTGTTATATCGACAAAAGAGCTTAAATCCTTAGCGATTTTTAAAACGCAGCACTTCTTTATCGATTCTTAGCAACTATTAGAATCAACGCGAAATGTTTGCTTATCTTTTATGAATAAAGTATAATCTAAAATAATAAAACAATGATTTCGAAAGGAGCTCTCTACTTGGATAGTATCAAAATCACCTCCACCGTTTCCTCCCCAAAAGTCACCGATATACCCAGTAAACATACCCCCAGCGATTCGATTTTTGATATCAAAAACCTGGATAACGCCGTTAAAATAGCGCCGGTGTCAGAAAATTACCAAAAGGAGAGTTTCCGGGAAACCCTATTCCAAAATTTACAAAAAGAAATTTTAAAACCACTGATGAATAGTACCACCGCCGAAGCGGATGCTCTGCGTAAGCTGGTGCTCATTTCTCAGCTTTTTGAGTCATCGGCCGGCGCCCTGCCCAAGGAACTACTCGACGGTATTTTTGTCAGTTCCCAGGATCTGTTGAGCGAGCTGCTGCTCCGGGATAAAACCGATTCCATCTTTAAGGGTTCTTTTTTTGACAGTCTCCGATCACTAGCAAAACTGGAAGGGTATCCCCAGTTAAAAGATGGCATCATATCGATTCTCAGGCATTATGATGCCTATGTCAACCGCAATCAGACCTTGAACGGCATCTTTCTGGAAACCAGCCGTTTACTGTTGACCCTGCCATCCAAAGAACGAACAATTCTTGAGCAGCAGCTGATTAAACTGGAAGCGATTCTGAACAAAGCCAATGGTAAAGAACAACCCAATCAGGAACTGCAGAATCTGATCAATTTAAAGGCCGCTCAAAACGGTAAACTGGGTAATCAATTGGAACAGCGTTTGTCGCGGATCGAAAACCTGCTACAATCCAAAAATCTCAACTATCAGGAAATTCAACAGCTGTTAAAAAATGAAACCGTCCCGGCCCTGCGACAAATTTTGCAGTCGCAGGCCTACAGCGACAAAACCTATCAGTCTGTGGCCACCATTATCGACCATATCGTCCGATATGACAAAGGCAACCCCGAGCAGCTGGAAGCGGCAGTATTGCGCTTTTCCCAGGCTTTAAAACCGCTTTCCAACTTAACCGACAGTGAAATTGTCGATATGAAAAACCAACTCTTCCTGCACGCCAAAGAGGCTGAAATACTAGCCGAACGCCTGGAATCTTCTTCGCGAAGCCCCGGTGAAGGCGACAAGGTCGCTCTGGCGCAACTGCTGGAACAGGCCCTTGATGAAAATAATTCAAACAAAATTATCAACTCGGCTCAAAACCTACTGGAAACGATGGTACGCAACGAAAGTCCCGTCTTTTCGATTATGCACTTTTTAATTCCGCTGCGTTTTCTCGATGAGAATTCCTATGGCGAGTTTTTTGTGGATAAAGACCCCACAGCCAGAAAAGGCGAAAAAGGCGGTTCCGAAAATGCCACCGATATTTTTTTTACGATTCAGTCCGACCGCTACGGCAATTTTGAAGTCGAGCTGCTGGCCCGGGATAAGAATATTACCCTGAATATCAAATCGCCGGCACCACTGGTAGAAACCCTAAAATCCACCCGGGAACAGTTAAAAACCATTGTCGAAGAGCAGGGCTATTCATTGGCCGGTTACGGCGTCGGCGAATATTTGCAAAGCCAAACCATCCTGCAACGTTTTCCTAAACTGGCTTTCAGAAAGGTAGGTCTCGATGTCTCCATCTAACGATAAAAAAAAACCAAAAAAAACCGTCCATATCGAGGACGGTCAAATTAATAAAAATCCGGCGAAAGACGAACCTGAAAAGGACAAGCCTTTGAAAGTCACGGCCTTGCGTTATGATCCGGAGAAAAATAGCTCCCCAGTAATCGTCGCCGCCGGAACGGGTTTTGTTGCTCAGAAAATCTTAAACGTTGCCGAAGAAAACGGAATCCCGATCTATCACGATGATTCTGCAGCAACCCTGCTATCCAAACTCCAAACCGGCCAGGAAATCCCACCGGAACTGTTTCAGATTGTAGTGAATATTTATGTCTCGCTGCTCAATCTGGCCGAGAGTAATGATGTCGGCGATCGATTATTTTGAGCTTTCTAAAATAGCTCTCTGGTTTACGAAATCAGAACATTCTGATTTCGGTGATGGCGGTATCATGCTCACCGTCCGAGGGTCCCGGCACTACCGAATCGATGACAAAAACGACCGAGTCGCCGGGATTAATGGTGATCGGGCTGATTGAGATCATCTGTTCATCCCGGATCCGTTCAAGCATCATGTTGGCCACTGGGCTGGTATTGACATACATCACCATGCCCCGGACACTGCCGTTTTCGGCAAAGGATGTGGATGTCTTGGTATAACCATTTTTAATGGCTACCCCATGAATGGTCAAGGCAGAGGTACCGTTATAAACACATTGAACATATTCGCCAACCCCATCTCCCGACACGCCTTCAACCCAGGCGGTGTTACTGTTACCATCCATCACATTACCGACATAATAGCTGATCCCGGCCATATCCGGCAGGGTTGAGGACGCATAGAGACTAAAGTTCGTATAATCCCAGCTGCTGGCGGTGCCGCCTCCCGAGTCGGTACCTTCCGACTCTGCTCCACCAGATGTGGTTGGAATATCATTGATAACGTATTTGCCTTCGATTATTTTACTGGCAAAACCAGCCACATTGACTTCAATGGCTTTAATGGTCTTTTCACCCTTTGTTAAAGTAATTGGCTCTGTGTATGCGACAGAACTGGTTGTCGGCTGAGATCCGTCCGTCGTATAAAAAACCTTATCGTTGGCATCAGCCTTAACAATTTCCAGTTTTTGCTCCCCCTGATAAGTTCCCGGATTCAGATTAAAGGATGGCGCCTTAACCGTATAGCTACTTTTCTGGTCGGCATATTTGCTATCTCCGGTGACTTCGCTAGCCCGATCCAGCAAGGCGAATAGATCGCTTTCAGAAGCTCCCGCCTGAACTTCTGACGCTATGTAGGCATCAAAGATCATTTTTAATTTTTCCTTATTTTTTTCTTTTAAGAGGGCTTCTTCAAAAAAGGTGCTGGCCATTTTGTAATTGCGTAAACCGGAATATGCTTGAGCTTTTCCAAAAATTGCCGCGGCATTTTTGGAGTCTAGCTTTAACACTCCATCAAAGGCCACCAGCGCCTCGGAATAGTTTTGGGCCGTCAACAGCTCTTCGCCGTTTTTTAAACCACTATTTATAGCGTTAACTTTCTGATAATTTAAAAACCCAAAAACACCGCCGGCAATCAGCAAGACTCCGACCATTGCCGCAATTGCAATGATAATCCCCTTATGTTTTCCCGAATGACCGGTTTTACTTTCTTGAACTTGACTCTCCGTTTTTTCCCGGTTGATGACTTCCGCTTCCTGGGACTCCCACTTCTCCAGACTCCGGATCGGATTTCCGCAGTTTTGGCAAAATAGACTGGACGCATCATTTTCATGACCGCATTTTTCGCATTTCATCTTGAACTCACCCCTTGCAAATGAAATTGGTAGCACCATTAATTTCTAATTCGTTTCCGACACTTCTAATATAATTACTGATTGATTATACAAATAGTTTACCCATTTTTATTCTGATTAACCCCCGACTGAAAAACAGTTTGAAACATCGTCTGCTTTTTGGCATAAAAAAAACGGCCATCTAAAGCCGTTTTTAAAAATTCATAATGGTGCGAGAGACGGGAGTCGAACCCGTACGCCTTGCGACACACGCCTCTGAAACGTGCTTGTCTGCCAGTTCCAACACTCTCGCATAAATCATTTTGAACACCACTATAGAATACACGCTTTTATACAAATTGTCAAGTCATATCCAAAACTTTTTTTGGCGTTTTTATTTTACACCAGTCAATTGAGTCCTTTAACATAGAATAACAGCACCAACCCGATCTGAAGCGCAATAATTATCGGAATTCCCCAGACAAACAAAGCGTGCCTGGTTTTATGGTGAAAAACCCGCATCCCCAACAGCCCTCCGACGGAGCCGCCAATCACACATAAACCCAGCAGCGTTTTCTCGGGAATCCGCCAGACCGCTTTTTTTGAACGTCGCTTATCCTGCCAAAACAGCACAAAGGCAAGCAGATTAACAAGGATCAGGTAGATTATTATAACGTTCATTTGTTTTTTCTTTCCTTATTCATAAAACGATTTTCCATTCAACTCAATATTTTCACCTAATACATACAAGGTTCTTTTACCAATCGGATGATCAGTTAGGGTTGAGAAATATATATTTATGCAAAACATTGGCATATTTTCATCAATTAACAGTCGGTTTGAGATGTATTTATTGGGATAATCCATCGTCACTTCCAGGCTTTTTTTCACCTCGAAACTATTAAAGATCCGATGCATGATGGCAATGTTTTTCTCGGCTTTTTTTTCAATCCCCGCAGTCAGATAACGACCGTTCAAAAACAGCGAATCGATGCTGTAGCCCACCGGCATTGCATCCGAAAAATACATCCGTCTTATTTCAAGCGTCTTTAATTCGCGTCGCTCACCTTTTAATTTTGTCATCGAAATTAGTATATCTTCGGTCTGGATATCGGTTATTTCCTCGTTGATGTTTCCTTCCAGGGAAAAATTGACTAAAAACAAATCCTTCTCACGCTCTTTGACAAACGTCCCGACGCGTTCAATCGAGACCAGATAGCCCTTGTTTACCAGTGTTGCCAGGCTTTTTCGTACCGTCACCCCGCTGGTATTATATTTTTCAGCCAGCTCCTGATTGGTCGGTAATTTTTCATTGGGTTTAAGCGAACCACTTCTGATCTCAGACAGAATATCGTTGACAATTCGTTCGTATATTTTTACTTTCATTTAAGTCCTTCAATCTATTCCTGATAAGACATTCCACGGACGCAGCACCATTCACGCTTAATAAACAGCTGACGAAAACCCATGGGTTCATTATCGTCTAAAATTTTTTGGGTAATTTGCATCACTGGCGTTTCATCCGGAATTTTTAGAATTTCTGCCACTTCCCGATCACAATTCATCGCCGTCACATTCATCCTGCCCTGCATTTGAAACAATTTGTTTTTCTGCGACAATATTTCACTGAAACTGGTATATTCAAAATTATCATTCCAAACAGTAATTCCCGGAAAATAAGGAATATACTGAATATCATAGGCAATCGGCTTTTCCTCATAAAGCAGTACCCAGCGGACATAAACAACCCGGGCGTTGGGGGCTACCCGCAGATGGTAAACCAAATCGATGGTCGGTTTGATAATTTCCGATCCCAACAGTTCGACCCGTTGGTACGGTTTTTTTAAGAGCTGTTCGGTTTTTAATGAAATCAGGTATTTATCGTTACTTTTTTCAAGTACATAATTCCCTTTTCCCGGTATCGAATAAATATAGCCTTCATCAATTAACTTCGAAATGGCATTACGGATGGTGATGCGACTGACACCATATTCATCAGCCAGGGTATTTTCCGGCGGGATGGCGGAATTGATGGCATAAAAATTCTTCTGGATCTTGTATTTAATGCTATCGGCAATTTCTTCATATTTGTGATTAATGCGCTTCGCCCCCCTCCGTTATCCACGTTTTGCATTGCTTGACGCCTTCATAGACATCATGGGCAAAAGCATCCACTCCGGTGTATTCAATTGCCTGGCGATGGGTCGAGAGCCCCCCGACAATAATTTTAACCTGATCCCTGATTCCAGCGGCCACCAGCGCGTCATTCACGGCTTTGATATAGCGGACCCCTTCGGCGAGAATCGAACTGATGGCAATCACGTCGGGCTTTAATTTGATGGTTTCTGCCAAAATTTCCTGGGCGGTAATGTTAATCCCCAGATCAATGACCTCAAAATTTGACATCAACGCAGCACTCTTAAAAATTGACTTGCCAATATCATGCAGATCCCGCTCGATGGTGCACAGCAGAATCCGACCAATCGGTTCACCCGTTCCCTCATTGATAAGCTTCAGACTCGGCAATTTTAACACTTCTTCAAAAATGATGCCTGCCATCATTAAATCCGTCACGCCATACCGCCCCTCTTCAAAATAATGACCGATGTGATCCAGACCAAGCTGAATTGCTTCGACAATCTGGGCTTGGGATGCGCCCTCTCGAATCGCATAATTGACAAGTTTAAGCACTTTTTTTTCTTCAATTTTTTTCATGGCCTCGACAATACTCTCAAAAGTCGTCGTATTCATGGCATGATTAGTCGATATATTCATCTGGCAGGTAACCCCTTATTATTTTAATCTGTTCTTTAGTTGGTGCGGTAAATTGATAACTATCTAAACGCCTGATAATCTCATCGTCGGTCTCTTTTAGTACCGCTGCCTTTGTTTTCCCTTCCCCAAAGCCATGGGGCCGATATTGCTTTCTGATTAATTTAAGGTTTCGTGAAGAGATGTAATTTCCGGTTGATCCCACCTTCAGGATTTCATCCATCATTGTTGTGACATCATTAATTTCCATTCCCTGGACAAAGTCTTTCAAACTTAAGAAAGCATATTCATCCAGAATATATTTATTGTAATTAATTGTTTTTAAAGCATCTTCCATCCCGAAGCTATGCATCAGACAATCGACCTCTGCCAGCAGAGTTGAGAGCAGATTGATCCCGCTTTCAAAACCACTTTGATAATCGAGGTATTTTGAGTCGGTAAATGTTCCGCCGGCCCGAAATGGAATTTTGTAATATTCTGCCATCCCCTTCGCAGCCAGTGTAAACAATGCCGTTGCAGGACTCCCAACTAATGTTTCGGCCTTGAACGGATCCACTCCAAATAGCGGCAAACCATAAATAATGGGCAGACCGGGGCTTTGAATCTGAGCAAAGACAATTCCGGCAATAATTCCGGCGTTGGCCAGCAGAAAATTACCACCTGGAGTGGGCGGCGCTGTTAAACCGCTTAATCCACTGCCGCAGGCAATCATCAGCGGTTGATTTTCCAGACAATGAACGGTAATCACTTCCGTTGTTGAATGCCCCATGATCATCGGCGCCGATACATTGACATTACCAAGCACGACCGGTTTATGGTCAATGCCACGGTAGCGTTTAACCATTGCAATGCAAGCGCAGGACTCTTCCTGACTACCGACAATTGAAAGGCAAGGTTTATCAGAGTATTTTAAAAGCATCGCCATCCGATAGGCGCTTCGCAAGTCCAGAGGAATATCGAAAGGTTCAATGGTATAGGGGCTAGCCATTTTAATTAGCTGATTCTGCTGATTGAGTTTGGTGAAATTTACATAATCCCTTCGGGTTCCCAACGCAATCGCTTCATTTCGAGATACATAGGTTCCACCATAAGCTGGCAGGGTGCAAATTTCACCCTTTCCGACTACCACACGACCGCTATTTGAATAGACAGGAAAGGCAGAAGGAACCAATTTGAGACTTTCTTCAACCAGCGGCGCATCAAGAAAAACCTGTTTACCATCAACTCTGGCCCCGGCTTTTCTGAAAATCTCCTGTGCTTCATTCGAAAAAACAGTGATCCCCATGGTTTTTAAAAGTTTCAGTGACTGTTCATGGATAAGATCACATTCTTTTTTCGAAATACTAAGCGTTAATTTCATGATCACTGCCCCCTGCAATCCCCTCAGTTTTGATACATTTTAAGATTATATCACAATAACCCCGGTTTGTTTACCGTTTCATCATGATAATTTTAGGTCTCAATCTTTACTGATTTTTACCTTTGCTGGTTGTAATCATATCTGGGATTTTTTTGTGCCGGACGCTGGGTAACGCAGTTACAATGCTTACTAAACCATTAACTTAAACAAACCGTATGCAATACGGTTTGTAAACTTATTATTTGTAAAAACTCCCCCATTTTCCAGCAATTATCAACACTATTTTTTTCCTCAATACTAAAATGATTCAAGTTGGCTCAGCATCTTAATCCGTCCGAAACATCTCTTCTTTTATCACTTCGCCAGGTTCGATCTGAATAAACCGCTGATCATTACTATCCCTGAACATCGCATCAAGAATATCAATATTGCCGGTGGTATAATTAACCTTGAGTCCCAGTTTTTCAGCCATGGCTTCGCATTTTTGTCGATCTTCCGGGGTTTCCACCCCGGTGCTGATGAACAGCAAATACTGATAATTTTTAAACATGGCTCTAGCAATACGCAAGGCCCGCTTCTCACCATATTTTTCTTTCATCCGATCATGCTCATAGCCGATTCCATCTTCACCCCAAAGCCAGCCCTGAGAGACAAAGTAAGAGGAACAACGCAGTGCCCCAAGATCAGACCGGTCATACAAAATCATCGCAATGCAGTCATCGACTCGGGGGATGACTAATGGACAGGATCTTGCCTGAATATCAACCAGTGCTTTTCCGCACAATCCATAACTGAGATAAATGATGTCCGCATCTGTTTCGGCATCAATGGCCGCTTGTATTTCGGTGTGCAGAAGATCTGGGGTGTTGTGGAGGTGCTCTCTAATCCACCGGTATTCAAGATCCGAACAATCTATCAACGCTTCGACTTCTTTTTTTAGAACACTGCAGCCAATCATCACTTTTTTCATTTTTATCATTCCTTTCTATCCTTCAATAACCGAATTCTACTACACCATTGGCTATTTTTTCTGAATTTCTAGTCAGCTTCATTCTTAAACGCCTTAAAAATCGAAACACACATCATAATCAGAATAAATACAAAAGGTAGGGCCATAATAATGGCCACATTGCGGATTGCCACCAGACCACCACTTAACAGCAGCACAATGGCCATCGATGAAAGCACGATCCCCCAGACAACCTTTATTTTACGATCCGGATTTAAATCACCGTTTCGTGAAAACATCGCCACCACAAAATTGGCCGAATCGGCTGATGTCACAAAGAATGTAACAATTAACAATGTCGCCAAAAATGAAATCGCCTGACCAAACGGCAAATGTGATAAGGTGACAAATAATCCGACCGCCACATCATCGGTGATGGCCTCGGCAATATTCAGGTTGTCAATGATTTCAAAATGCAGGGCGGTTCCGCCAAATACGGCGAACCAGATACAGCAAAAAAGCGCCGGTATGATAATCACACCCATGATAAACTCTTTGACCGTTCGGCCTTTTGAGATCCGGGCGATAAAGGTTCCTACAAACGGACCCCAGGACATCCACCAAGCCCAATAAAAAATGGTCCAGTTACCCAGCCAGGGATCATCGCTAAAAGGTGTTAAGGCCAGACTCATTGGCAGAATATTATGAAGATAGGCACTTAAGCTAACAAAGAAAGTATCGATGATAAAAACCGTCGGACCGGTAAAAAGCACAAAAATCATGATTAACAGAGCAATCACGATATTGGTGTTACTGAGTATTTTAATCCCTTTATCCAGACCCGTTATCGAAGACAGTAAAAATAGCACC
The DNA here is from genome assembly GCA_964510565.1 of uncultured Lachnospiraceae bacterium. Taxonomy (GTDB): domain Bacteria; phylum Bacillota; class Clostridia; order Eubacteriales; family Eubacteriaceae; genus Acetobacterium. Next base: position 31,038 of record CAZEBY010000024.1, read on the forward strand.
GTAATGATGACAATAATGATAATCTGGACGGTGATCGTATTGGGGATGCCGAAAAGTGTTTTGAGACCGCCATTGACCTGCAACGCTCCCAACCCCAATGACGTTGCCACACCAATCACAGTTAAAACCAGCGCCAGCACATCAATCAGCTTGCCAGCAATGCCTTTGGTTTTTTCACCCAACAGCGGCTCAAGGGTCGAGCTGATCAGACAAGGCTGTTTTTTCTTGAAGGTGACATAAGCCAAAGCCAGACCAACGATGGCGTATATCGCCCAGGGGTGAAACCCCCAATGCAAAAAGGCATACTGAAATGCCTTGCTGGCCGACTCACTGGATGCTGCCTCAATTCCCAGCGGTGGCTGTAAGTAATGATAAACCGGTTCGGCCACGCCCCAAAACACCAGGCCAATGCCCATCCCGGCACTAAAAAGCATTGCAAACCAGGAAAAATTTGAATATTCGGGGCGATCATTTTCATCCCCCAACCGCAGTTTTCCGTATTTGCTGAAAGCCAGTCCCAGACAAAAAATCAGAATCCCCAGCACCGAGACCAGATAGAACCACCCCAGATTATGAGTAATCACACCAAACAGGACATTTGTCACATTCAGTAATTCGTCGGTAAAAATAAATCCAAAAAACAAAAAAACAACTAACAAAACAAGTGAAATATAAAGTACCATAGTGTCTGCCTCTTTCTTATTCATGCACCAGTGATGCCATCTATAAAGTATCAACCGATCAGGTACAATTTGCAACCAAAACTTTCTTTTGCGATTTACCACCCGCTTAAGCTAAAAACTTTCTCCATTGCAATGATCCGTGAGAAAGTTTTTAACCCGGGTTTTAGAAACATGCTTAAAACATTATTTGATTGGTCCGATTTTCCCTTGTCGGTAGGCTTTGCTGTACTTACGACAGTGTTTATCCTGGCCAAGCAGGGCATAGGTAGCAAAGATAGTGCCCATCATATCACGGTTAAGCGGATCAATGACCGCGGAATCCATTCCGGCTTCCATGGCAAAGGCCATGCAGGTTTTGTTCAGCAGTGAACGTACCGGCAAGCCAAATGACATGTTGCTGATCGCTCCGGTTACATGAATAGTTGGATATAATGCTTTGATTTGGCGAATTTCTTCAGCGAAATTAAGCATCGAGTTGTTTTCAGTTGACAAAGCCATCACACAGGGGTCAATATGGATCCGATCGGGTGTGACCCCATATTTTACCGCTTTTTCGACCATGATTTTGGTGATTGCCACCTTTGTTTCAACATCGTTGGGAATGCCCTTGTTATCACAGGTTAAACCAACCACCTGCCAGCTGTTACCTTCCAGCAGGGGCAACAATACCTCACATTTATCGCCTTCCTCTGAAATCGAATTGATCAGGCCGGGCTTGTTGGCGTATTTAAAAACTGCCTCAATCACCCGGGGATTCGGACTGTCAAGACATAGTGGCGTATCGGTTGCATTCTGAACAATTTCCATCAGCCATTTCAATGTTTCAATTTCAAACTCCGGTGCGGTGCTGGCGCAGACATCAATATAAGTCGCTCCCGCCTCGGTTTGTTTTACCGCCAGGGCGGCAATGTATTCTGCATCTTTTTTTTCGATCGCTGCTTTGACGGATGGAATTGTACCGTTGATCTTTTCTCCAATTATTATCATCTTTTATCTCCTTGAAATACACATAGAAGACGGCTTATCACTGTCTTCTATGTGTTTGATTATGGTAATATTTCAGTTACCTGAGGACGTTCACTTAATTAAGCTTATAAAATAATTAAGCAACCCATTCCTGACAGATCTTAACACCTTCAGCGGCATTGGTTGTATATTGATCGGCCCCAACATACTCGCAGGCTTCTTTTGTCACCGGATTTCCGCCAATAATGATTTTGGCATCAATACCAGACGCTTTCACCATTTCCACGGTTTCCTTCATGGCATCGATAGCCAGAGTCAAAACACCGCTCATTCCGATGATGCAGCCCTGATTTTCTTTGGCAGTCTGCACAAAAAGTTCCGGCGCAACATCAATGCCCAGATCTACCACTTCAAAACCCGCCGCTTCGGACATACTTTTGAAAATATTCTTGCCGATATCATGTAAATCACCATGAACCGTGCCAAGGATAATGGTTCCGGCAACTGTATCAGCGCCACTCCCCAGCACTGGTTTTAACAGATTGATTGACTCGGTTAATAGTTCACCGGCAAAAATCAGATCACCGACAAAATAGTCGCCCTTTTCAAACAGCTCCCCAACAATTGCCATACCTGCCTGACAGGCGGCAATGGCTTCCTGAGCTTCCGGTTCTGAGGGACTCGCTTTAACAAACTCGTTAAGTAAATCCATTACCAGTTCTTCTTCCAAATCTCCTACTGCTTGTGTTAATTCTTTTAAATCTAACATTTTTTTACCATTCCTTTTTTATTTTTATTGACATGATGGTTGCAACCATTATGCCCTGGCCTGATTTTTTATTAAGTGTATTTGTTTTAGAATTTTTCGCTTTCTGGCAGGTAACGGTTTAACAGTTCCTGTTGTTTTTTAGTCAGGTCTGGAGCCTGATAGTTTTCCAATCGTTCTTCGATAATTTTTGAAGCCCGTTGTCTGATATCACCCACTTCTTCAAAAATAACGGCTGGATCACCGGCTGTTTTATTGAAAATTTGTGATAAGTGATGCTGATCGCGGTATTCTTTCGGGGTTCTGCCTGATAGATAATTACCCAGTGGACCAGCCTTCTTGATTTCTTCAAAAACCTTGCCGGCTTGGGTGTCAGAGATTTTAATTCCTTTGTTTAGTCGCATCAAGATGCGATTGACCTCTTCATCGAGAACAAATTTCTCATAGCTGCCAACGGCATAGGATTGAAGAATCCCGGCATTATTCAACGCAAAGTCTGATTTTCCCAGATAAGTAGTCATCAATGTCGTCATTGATTCAACCCCAGCCTGATAATCGGGTTTGAGTGAGTCCGAACCACTGACACCGGTTCTGACCGGCAAACCATAGTAACGTCCCAAGGCCAATGTTGCCATCTGAATCAGCTGTGCTTCTGGTGCCCCAATGGCAATGGCTGTTTTGCGCATGTCCGTCGGCGAAGATACGGTTCCGTAAATAACCCCTACTCCCGGATTAATTAATTGCGTTAAGACGATACCAGCGAGAATGGTTGCATTATCCTGAATAACGGAACCCATCAGTGCTGCTGGAGCAGTCAGATTGGTCATCGAACAGGTGATAATGGTAACCGGCTGACCTTCTTCAACCAGACCCATGATGTTATCAAGCACCTCATATGAATAGCCTAACGGTGAAAGGGCACAGCAATTGGTTAACAATACCGGTCGATCCCAGATATCATAGAATTCTTTGTACAGGTTGGCAATTTCTTTGGCCGCATCCTTCAAGCTCTGTTTTTTGACATTTAAACTGTTGGCAACATTACCATAGGTTGGTCGGTCTGAATATTTAAGACATAATGCCACCTGAGGAATATAGAAATTATCCTTGGATTTGTCTAAATCTGGGGTATCATAAGCTGAATTATTGACAAAATCCGTCACATCACTGGTGTGCATCAGTTTAAGAAATTTAACCACATCCGGCAGTAATGCCGCTCTGTAGGTATCATCTTCAAATAAAAATTTTGAAGGACCGTAACAGCCAACTGTTTTTGGTTTGAAACGCTCACCAATGTGTGTTTCACCAGCACTGGTGGTCACCGCAAATGATTTCGGTGCTGTCGCCAGGGCTTTGTTTAAAAGTTCTTCACTTATTTTTACAATATTCCCTTCGACGGTTGCACCATGTTTTTTAAAGATCGCCAGGGCCTCTTCGCTGGCAAAGGAAACACCGACTTCTTTCAAAACTTTTAAAGAATACTCGTGCAGCAGTTCCACATCGCTGGTGGAAACATATTTTTCATAAAAGCGTCTGTTCATATACATTTGAAATAACCTCCGAGTTTTTTTAATAAATACATGTATTTCGCAACTAAACTATAGCACGGCTTCCAAATTGTTGTCAATACTTATTTTGTAATCGAAACCAGCCTTGTTGGTGATCTACATTATAAGGACAACTCAAAAATATTTCTGCAACACATCACTTTAAAGGTTTTTTCTTAAGATATTTGATTGTGATCCTTTCCTAAAAATAATTGTTGACCGTTTACAATTATCGTGTTATACTCCATTGCATTAGACATGTATTTCGCAATCATGTTTCAGGAGGATGAAATGAAAAATTTTGGATTTAAGAATGCAATGGTATTTTTAATACTAAGTGCTACGGTTGCTCTTGCTTATCAATTACCCTTTTTACGCTTTACCTTTTACGATCAATTTGCCGCTGCGTATCAGCTTAGCAATACGCAAATTGGTGTTCTGGCCTCGGCACTGAATTTAACCTATACCTTCTGCTATCCCATCGGCGGTTGGATGGCTGACCGTTTCTCAATGCGCTCAATGATTTCCACCACCCTGGCGGCTTATGCCGTGCTGACCTTCGCCTTTGCGATGACCACTAACTTTACAGCCCTGCTGATCATTCATTTTCTTTACGGCTTTTTCGGTATTGCCACCCTATGGTCAGCCTATCTCAAGGGGATCAGAAACTTGGCCAACGAAGACAATCAGAGTAAGATGTTCGGTGGCAGTGAAGCCTTGCGTGGCGTTATTCAAACCCTGATGGGTTTCGCATTTCTGGCAATTGTCGGTTTAGCAGCTACCCCAGCTGCCGGCATGAAAGTGCTCTTTATATTTGGCGCCGGTGTTTGTGCCCTGTTTTTTGTTCTGGCCCTACTCTTTCTTCCCAAAACAGATATCAAACATGAAGCGCAGGCCGTCGTTAACGAAACGAAATATAGCGTTATGGATGTTCTCAAAAACAAAGGCGTCTGGATCACGATCCTGGTGATCATGTTTGCCTATCTTACCTGGGCCATTGGCAATGCCTACATGACAACCTATACGGTACAGGTGCTTAACATCTCAACAACAACAGCCAGCGCGATTGGCATTGTCAGAAGTTACATCATTGTTTTGTTGGCCGGGGTGATCGGTGGCTTTTTCATGGATAAGTTCACTTACAAAGGCAAAGGCTTTATGATCGCTTTTGGCGCCATCGCGGCTGCTTTGGTTGCTCTGCTCTTCTCTGCCAAAGTTATCGCCATCAGTATTATCCTGACTCTGGTGATCGCATTCATCGCAAACATCATGAAATCCACCTACTGGTCGATCATGGACCAGGCTGGTATCCCCGTTGGAATGACCGGAATGGCTACAGGTATTATCTCATTTATCGCTTTTATCCCGGATGTCTTCTACGGCCTGATTTGCGGTAAGTGGCTGGATGATGCCAAAGCTGCCGGTGATATCGCCACGGGTTTCAACCAGATTTTCATCTTACTGATTATTTGTGCGATCCTCGGGATTGGTTCCTCGCTGTTACTCGTAAAACGCACCAACGATTTAAAAAACATGGAGTCTGCATCATCAGATTTAAAAGCAGAAACTACACCCGTCTCCTAAAACATCAGGCTCCAACTGGAAATCATTCCGGTTGGAGCCCTTTCTTCGCTTTGAAGCTGATCTTTTAATATGATTTTGCTTTTAAAAAACACCGTTTAAAAAAGCGCCTGACCGAACAATGTCGGTCAGGCGCTTTTTATTTATATTTTTAACCCATTAAACCCGGATACAGCGGATACTTTTCGGTTAAGAAGGCGACTTTTTCCAGCGCCAGTTCCATGTCTTTTTTAATCAGCGCCGCTTCGATGGCATCGGCAACGATTTCCATGTCCGCTTCCACCAGACCCCGAGTGGTTACAGCCGGCGTCCCGACGCGGATTCCACTGGTCACAAAAGGACTTTCCTTGTCATAAGGAATGGCGTTTTTATTGGCAGTGATATTGACTTTTCCCAGTGTGTCATCGGCCTCTTTACCGGTCAGGCCGACCTTACTGACATCTAACAGCATCAGGTGATTGTCAGTTCCGCCGGAAACAATCCGAAAGCCGCGCTTTTCAAGCGCTGCCGCCAGCACTTTAGCGTTCTTGACGACCTGTTCCTGATAAGCTTTAAATTCGGGAGTCGCTGCTTCTTTAAAGGCAATCGCTTTGGCCGCGATCATATGCTCCAGCGGGCCGCCCTGGGTACCGGGAAAGACACCCTTATCAATCAGCTTGGCATATTCCTTTTTGCAGAGGATAATCCCCCCACGAGGTCCCCGCAGGGTTTTATGGGTGGTCGTGGTAACAAAATCGGCATATGGCACCGGGCTTTGATGCTGTCCGGCCGCCACCAGACCGGCAATGTGGGCCATATCGACCATCAGATAGCACCCAGCGGCCTTGGTCATCTTTGAAATCCGCTCAAAGTCAATCGCGCGAGGGTATGAGCTGGCACCGACCACCACCAGTTTGGGCTGGTGTTCTTTAATCAGCTTCTCGATCTCATCGTAATCGATGGTTTCAGTTTCCTGATTCACCCCATAAGAGATGAAATTGTAATACA
>CAZEBY010000025.1:0-36399 GCA_964510565.1 uncultured Lachnospiraceae bacterium
TAAACCATGAAAATCAGGAGGAAAACATGCCAGAAAACAAATCAGATAATTATACCGCTGATCAGATCCAGGTCCTCGAAGGATTAGAAGCTGTTCAGAAAAGACCGGGGATGTATATCGGCAGCACCGGGTCTCGGGGCTTACACCATTTAGTATATGAAGTCGTCGATAACAGTATCGATGAAGCCTTGGCCGGCTATTGTAAAAATATCAATGTTACCATCCATCCCGACGATTCCATCACCGTTGTCGATGATGGCCGGGGGATTCCCACCGGGATGAACCATGCCCAGGGAAAAACCGGGGTGGAACTGGCCCTGACGGTTCTTCATGCCGGCGGGAAATTTGGCGGTGGCGGCTATAAGGTCTCCGGTGGTCTGCATGGGGTAGGGGTCTCAGTTGTCAATGCCCTGTCTGAGAAACTGACCATTGAAGTCAAGCAAAAAGGACAGGTTTTTTTTCAAAGCTACGAAAAAGGGAAACCCACCAGTGATCTGACCGTAACCGGCACCACCAATCGGACCGGGACCACGGTTTACTTTAAACCGGACAAGGATATCTTTGATGAAACGGTCTATGACTTTGATATTCTCGAGCATCGTTTAAGAGAGTTGGCTTTTCTTAATAAAGGGGTGTCGATCAGTTTGATCAATGAAAAAGAGTCACCCAAACGAAAAGAAAATTATTGTTATACCGGCGGGATATATTCTTATGTGGAATATATGAACCGCAATAAAGATCCGCTGTATGATAAAATCACCTATTTTGAAAAAGAACAGGATGATTATGCCCTGGAAATCGCCTTTCAATATACCACCGGTTATTCGGAAAATATTTTTTCCTATGCCAATAATATCAATACCCCGGAAGGGGGCACCCATCTCAATGGTTTTAAAAGTGCCCTGACCCGAACTGTGAATACCTATGCCCGAAAAAATGGCTTTTTAAAGGGCAATGATAAAAACCTCACCGGCGAAGATGCCCGGGAAGGTTTAACCGCTATTGTCAGCATCAAGCTGCTCGATCCGCAATTTGAAGGTCAGACCAAATCAAAACTCGGGAATACTGAAGTCAAGGGGATTGTTGAAACCATTGTCGGTGATCAGCTGACCGCTCTGATGGAAGAAAACCCCGGAATTGCCAAAAGTATCATTGAAAAAACCTTATCGGCCGCCCGCGCCCGGGAAGCCGCAAAAAAAGCCCGCGAATTCACCCGTCGCAAAAGTGCTCTGGATTCTACCGCCTTACCCGGGAAACTGGCGGATTGCCGGGAAAAAGATCCTGCCCTTTCAGAAATATATATTGTTGAAGGGGACTCGGCTGGAGGTTCGGCTAAATCCGGTCGGGATTCCAAAACCCAGGCAATTCTGCCGCTGCGGGGTAAGATTTTAAATGTTGAAAAAGCCCGTCTGGATCGGATTTTAACGACCGATTCCTTAAAATCAATGATTATTGCCTTTGGTACCGGGGTGGGGGATGAATTTAATGTCGAAAAAGCCCGTTATCATAAAATTATCATCATGACCGATGCCGACGTCGATGGGGCTCATATTCGTACCTTGTTACTCACCTTCTTTTACCGCTATATGCCGGGTCTGATCGAAGCTGGCTATGTCTATATTGCTCAGCCGCCACTGTATAAAATAACCCGCGGCAAACAGGTGGATTATGCCTATACCGACCGCGATCTCGAGAAGAAACTCGAAGGCGTCGAAGATCGTTCCCGAATTGGTCTGCAACGCTACAAAGGTCTTGGGGAAATGGATGCCCATCAGCTTTGGGAAACCACGATGGATCCCAGCGTACGGACCCTGCTTCAGGTTAATATTGAGGAAGCTTCCTATGCGGATGAAATTTTCACCATTTTAATGGGCGATAAGGTTCAGCCCCGTAAAGAGTTCATCGAACGGAATGCAAAAAAAGTCAAGAATTTGGACATCTAGTCAAGAAGGAGTAACGTTAAATGCAAGAAATAATTGAATTTGATCGGGTAAAATCGATTAATATTGAAGAAGAAATGAAAACTTCCTATATTGACTACGCCATGAGTGTCATCATAGGTCGAGCCTTACCGGATGCCCGGGATGGCTTAAAACCGGTACATCGTCGGATCATCTTTGCCATGAGCGAGCTGGGTCTCACGCCGGATAAACCGTTTCGAAAGTCGGCCCGTATTGTCGGGGATGTTTTGGGTAAGTACCATCCCCATGGGGATTCATCCGTTTATGATGCGATGGTGCGAATGGCCCAGGATTGGTCGACGCGTTACCTACTGGTCAATGGTCAGGGAAACTTTGGTTCGGTGGATGGTGACAGTCCGGCGGCAATGCGTTATACTGAAGCCAAAATGGGCAAAATTACGGTGGAAATGTTGCGTGACATCAATAAGGAAACTGTCGATTTTGTTCCTAACTTTGATGAATCGGAAAAGGAACCTTCAGTACTGCCATCAAAATTTCCCAATCTGCTGGTTAATGGCTCCTCCGGGATTGCCGTCGGGATGGCCACCAATATTCCGCCGCATAATCTGGGTGAAATCATCGATGGCACCGTGGCCTTTATTGATGATCCGGATATCAGTATTGATGAGCTGATGAAGCATGTCAAGGGACCAGACTTTCCCACCGCCGGTATTGTTCTCGGAAAATCCGGGATTAAAAGTGCTTATCGCACCGGTCGGGGAAGAATCAAGGTACGTGGCAAGGTCGACGTTGTTACCACTAAAAAGGGCAAGAAACAAATTATCATCACTGAAATTCCCTATATGGTCAACAAATCCAAGCTGGTTGAAAAAATTGCCGAGCTGGTTAAAGAGAAAAAAATTGAAGGGATTTCCGATTTAAGAGATGAATCTGATCTTAAAAAAGGGATGTCGATCATCATTGATTTAAAACGGGATGCCAACGAAACGATTATTTTAAATCAGCTCTATAAACATACTCAGCTCCAGGAAACCTTTGGCGTGATTATGCTGGCATTGGTCAATAATGAGCCGAAGGTGCTGAATCTAAAAGAGATCCTCTTTCACTATGTCGAACATCAGAAAGAAATCATCACCAGACGAACGATTTTTGAACTCAAAAAAGCCGAAGCTCGCGCCCATATCCTGGAAGGGTTGAAAATTGCTCTGGATCATATTGACGAGGTGATTAAATTAATCCGAGCCGCTGCCGATGGCAAAGCTGCCAAAGAGCAACTGATTGAGCGATTTAAGCTTTCGGAAATTCAGGCCCAGGCGATTCTGGACATGCGTCTCCAGCGTTTAACTGGTCTGGAACGGGAAAAAATTGAAGAAGAATATAAAGAAATCATGTTAACCATTGCCAGATTAAAAGCCATTTTGGCCGATGGTCAGCTGGTGCTTAATATTATCAAAGAAGAACTGATCGAAATCAAAGAAAAATACGGCGACAAACGACGCACTTCTTTTGATATTGACGTCGAAGATTTTGAAATTGAAGACCTAATCAAAGAAGAAGAAGTGGTCATCACGATGACGCATATCGGTTATGTCAAGCGGATTACCGCCGATAATTACCGGTCACAAAAACGGGGGGGGAAAGGGATCACGGCGCTGAGCACCCGGGAAAATGATTTTGTCGAACATCTCTTTACGACCACCACCCACCATTATCTGATGTTCTTTACCAATTTTGGAAAGGTCTATCGCTTAAAAGCCTTTGAAATTCCTGAAGGTGGACGAACCGCCCGAGGCACCGCGATTGTCAACTTGCTGCCATTAGAAGAAGGGGAGCAGATTGCCACCATGATTCCGGTTAAAGAATTTACCGCTGATAAATACCTGATCATGGCCACCAAACAGGGAATTATTAAGAAAACCGATTTGACCGAATATGACACCTCCCGTAAAAACGGGATTATTGCCATTAATCTGCGCGAAGGGGATGAGCTGATCAATGTCCGTTTGGTTGAACAGGATGAAGAAATAGTCATGGGAACCCAGTGCGGTTATGCAATCCGTTTTAATTCCGAAGAAGTGCGGCCGATCAGTCGAACCTCCATTGGGGTTCGGGGGATTGAACTGCGGGAAGACGATGTCGTGGTTGGTATGGATATTGTCAAAGAAGAGCTTTTTGTTCTTTGTGTCAGTGAAAATGGCTATGGCAAACTCAGCGCATCAGATTTGTATCGTCCGCAGAAACGGGGCGGTAAAGGGGTTCAAACCTATAAGGTCACCAAGAAAACCGGAGAGTTGGTTGGCTTCTGTGTAATCAGCCGGGATGGCGAGATCATGATGATCAATAACCAGGGGGTTGTAATTAAGCTCGAAGGAAATGATATCAGTGCCGTGGGCCGCAATACCCAGGGTGTTCGACTGATGAAACTAAGTCCGGATGAATCCATTGCGACGATTTCTAAAGTTTACAAAGAAGATGCCGTCGATGATTTTGAAGAAGAAGGTGAAAATCAGATCTCACTTGTCGAGACAACTAAAAAAGAATAACCAAATCAACACCCTGTTTTTTTCTTAAAATCAACAGGGTGTTTTAAATACTATGGTGCGAAAAAGTTGCAAACGTTGTCCTGTGTTAATGATTTTAACAAAGTGACAAAACTCGGATAGCATGATAAAATAGATCAAAAAAGGAGAGAAGCACGGTGAACGCTATTTTGAATAAAAAAAGACCGTGTCAGTTGAAAAAGAAAAATGGGCTCATTAATCCAAGTCGATCGCATTCAGGTTAATTGTCTGGTGAAAGATCAATTCGATGCCATTGCTTTAGCAGCTAAACCATTACTGGAAAAGGGATATGTCAGCGAAGAATTTATTGATGCGGCAATCGAAAGGGAACGGGTCTTTCCGACGGGCTTACCAACAAAAATCGGCGTTGCACTGCCTCATACCGAAGCGAAATATGTTTTAAAAGAAAGCATTTCGATATTAACGCTAAAAAACACCATTGTTTTTGCGGGGATGGGAAACCCGAAAGAAAGTATTCCTGTTCAGATTGTTTTTTTACTGGCGATCAATGACCCCGAAAAACAATTGCGGATTCTGCAGACAATTATTACGATCATCCAGAATGAAAAAATGCTCAGAAAAATCAGGGATGCCAAAGAACCACGGGATATCTATAATTTAATAAAAACATTTTTATAAAAAGTGTTGAGGTTGTCGAAAAACTGCCGTACCGACCAATTGTTAATTTGTTGTTCGCTGCGGACTCGGACAGGCGATGCCGTGTCCACTCCGATGCGTACAACATGATGTAACAATTGTCGGTACTAGGTTATTTTTTTGACAGTTTGACCATTATAAAATCTTATGATTAATGGTCAAAATTAAAAAGAAAAAAAACAGAGAAAGAGAAAAAATGAATATAAAAATAGCACCATCGATGCTCAGTGCAGATTTTGCCAATCTGGAACGGGATCTTAAAGAAGTAGAGAAAAGTGGCGCCGATTATCTCCATGTGGACATCATGGATGGTCATTTTGTGCCGAATATTACCATCGGTCCGGATCAGGTGGCACAGCTGCGAAAGGCGGTGGCCATTCCCTTTGACGTTCATTTGATGATTAGCGAACCGCTCAAGTATATTGACCGGTTTGCTGACGCCGGAGCCGATATCATTACGGTTCATGTGGAATCGGAGGGGGAGATTAAGGCTTTTATTGACGCCATCGTCAATAAGGGGGTTAAACCGGGGTTGGTATTGTCACCGGATACGCCTCTGGAGGTGATAAAACCTTATCTTGATCAGATCAAAATGATTCTGATTATGTGTGTTTATCCGGGTTTTGGCGGACAAAGCTATATTTCCGCCAGCACTAAAAAAATAAAAGCGTGTCGCAAGATGATTGGTCAACGAGATATCGAACTTCAGGTTGATGGCGGCATTAATTTTAATACTTTAAAAGAAGTGGTAGAAGCTGGAGCCGATGTGATTGTATCGGGATCCTGTCTGTTTAAGGGTAATTTGAAAGAAAATATGGGACAATTTAGAAAAATCATCGCGGGATAAATTCTAAAATTGAAAGAGGGAAAAAAGATGAAACTTGTTTTAGTTGCGTGTGGAACAGCCTTGGCAACATCAACCGTGGTTGCTAAAAAAATTGAACAGATTGCTCAGGAAAATGGGATTGAATGTCAGACTGTTCAAGCCAAAGCGGTTGATGCATTTAAAAAATATCAGGAATTGCATCCGGATGCAATTGTCTGTACCTGTCAGCTGGAAGGGGATATTGATATTCCAGTGATTAACGGACGGGCCTTTTTAACCGGGATTAATTTACAAAGTACCATTGATCAGCTGGTTGAAATTTTAAAAAAATAGAATTGACAATTGATAATATTTTAACGTATAATCATTTCTGGTTGGATCTAAAAACAAAGAGGTAACAAAATTATTGATCTGAACATCAATAGAAAAAGCCATGAAGGTTAAGTGTGATTAACTTTTATGGCTTTTTTTCATTGACAGTTTTTATAAGAATATTGTATAATAACAAAGTTAAAAGGGAGTAGTTGTTATACAAAGTCAACATACTGGTGACGATGGTCACCTGGCTTTGTAGCCGATTCCGGTAACGAGACTTTTAGCATAGTCCATCCGTGGGTGGATTATGCTAAGAGTCTTTTTATTTGGGGAAAGGTTGGGCTGCTTAAATATGCTTGAAAGGAAAAAGAAATGTATTTGAATTTTATTGCTTTTTTAGTTGCCGTCGGGGCTGTGGTGCTGGCTGAAATGGGGGATAAAACCCAGCTGCTGGCGATGGCCTTTGCCACCAAATATCAGGCCAGCAAGGTGATGCTGGGAGTCTTTATTGCCACCGTCTTTAACCACGCCCTGGCGGTAGCAGTGGGAAATTATATCACCCGCTTTGATGGTGCCCAGGTCTGGATTCAGGGAATTGCGTCATTGTCCTTTATCTTTTTTGGCCTCTGGACGATCCGGGGGGATAAACTGGAGGGCGAAGAAAACCGGACCACCCGTTTTGGTCCGGTGATTACCGTGGCGGTGGCCTTTTTTATTGCCGAAATGGGTGATAAAACCCAGCTGGCGACCATTGCGCTGGCGACCAAATTTCCCGAAAATGCTGTTGGCGTTCTAATCGGAACCACCACCGGGATGCTAATTGCCGATGCTATCGGGATTATCATCGGAGTGGTGCTCTGTAAAAAAATACCCGAGCGGACAGTCAAGTTGGTTTCAGCAGGAGCCTTTATGCTGTTTGGTTTTATTGGTACTTATCAGGTAGCATCGCAATCGCTTCATTGGGAAATCGGAACGATTATAATATTCATGGCTATCCTTGTAACGATTACCGCAGGGTCTTCTTACTATTTAATCAGGAAAGAACAGAAAGATACCAAAGATCAACAGGAAACCGGGGAGTTTTGTAAAATCAGAGAAAATAAAGCTAAAGAAGAAAAGGTTAAAGAAGAAAAAGGCAATTAAAAAAGAGGTCGGAAGACCTCTTTTTTAATACCAGGGATTAACCACCCGGTCAGGCTGTTCATTTTTGGCAATTTTGTCAAGATTATCCCAGATCATGGCGTAGCCGCGGCGAAAGCTTGATGCGGTGATGCCACCGATATGCGGGCTAAAGAGGATGCGATTCATAATTTCATCAGGTTGATTCAGCATGAGATTATCAGACTGTACCGGCTCGCCGGCAATGGTGTCCAATCCGGCCATCGCCAGTTTTCCCGATTGAAGCGCCCGGATAATGGCAGCGCTGTCGGCCAGTTCACCTCTGGCGGTATTAATAAAATAAGAGCCGGGCTGCATTTTCTCAAAGAAATCATCGTTAGCCATATTGATCGTTTCGTTTGTCACCGGCAGATGGAGACTGATGATGTTGCAGGTGCTCAGGAGTTCATCAAGGGGCAGATAGGAAACATGATACTGGTCTTCCAATTCCTTACTGGCCGGTCGGGGCTTATAATAATAAGTTGTGGCCCCAAAAACATGAAGCATTTGGGCCAGACTGCGGGCAATTTCACCAAAGCCGATCAGCCCGATTTTGCAGTCAGCCAACTCATAAAGATTTCCGTTTTTCATGTAGCTTTCTTTTTTTTCGATCTGTTGTCCTGCTCTGACCGACAAGTCACAATGGATGACATCCCTGAGCATCCCCAACATCAGAAGGATACTTTGTTCAGCCACGGCAGAAGCGTTCATCCCCTGGCAGTTGCAGACATAAACCTGATTTTTTCTGGCAGTTTCCGTATCAATCCCATTATAACCGACCCCTTCAGAATGAATCATTTTAAGTTCGGGCATTCTTTCAATCAAATCACCTGGAATCGTAGCAATAGCATCCACAATAATGACCTGGGCATCAGCGGCCTGGGCCAGATAGTCCTCAGTGGCAAGACCCATGGGCAGGTCGATCAGTTCAATTGATTTTAATAATTCGGATGAGGTGGTGAAACGCTCGAGATTTCCTTTTTTTCCAATATGCAATATTCTCATAAAATTCTCCTGTTAAAAGTATTTTTAGACGGAAGATTGGTTGAAATAAAATCGGTTTTTTATCAAAAAACCGATTTTATTTAAGTATAATTCTTGAGCTTTAACATGTCAATAAAAAATAAGAACTAATCAGATTAAAAATAATATTTTTGAATGATCAAATGAATTTTTAAAATTCTTTCCATTTTCCAGATAAACTTCCATTGCGCTTTCTTCGATTTTAAAGAGTCTGCTTCTAAAAATATAAATATCATGGATCAGATCGTCAATAGTTGAACCTTCTTTGGGATTTTCGATAAAATCCAGAATAACTTCACGACGAACACCCAAATCTGCCAAACTCAATTTTCGCAGTTCTTCCGCAGTGATTGATAAACCGATATCTTTGGCAAACTGGCGGTAAACATGCCGATAGTTATGGCCAAGCAATCGATTGATTGATTCTCTGCGAAGGGTATCCGCATGAAACTCGGTGGTTTTTTTGTCTTTTAAAACGGCATAAAAATAGAGGTAGTAGTGATAAACATTTTTTTCGATACTGTTTATTTTAAGGCCTTGAGTATAACTGTTTACAAAGGCATAGGTCTGCAGATGAAGATTTGAATAGATTTCCCTTAACAGATCTTCTTTTGTTTTAAAATAATAGGCAAAGGTACCGGTACGGATGCCGACTTTTTCACAAATTTCCTTAACGGATGATTTAGCAAATCCTTTTTCATAAAATTCTTGTCTGGCAATTTCCAGAATGCGGTTTTTGGTGCGTAATCCTTTATCGGACGAAGCTTTACTCATTTTATTCTCCTAAATAAGTTTTGCGACTATCAGTATAACATAATTTTATGGGATCGTGAAATATTTCAAAATGTTGGAAATAGATTATTTTATAGAACCGTAAAAATTTATTTTTTTAAAATATTGACAAGGGTTACAGATGTAGCTGGATTGCCTTTGGCGATGGCTGCGGTTATTTCTACAGTAACCGGTATTGCGGACACCATCTCGGCGCTGCTAGCTGGGGTTGTCATCGACAAAATGCATCTTAAGCTGGGCAAATACCGTTCCTGGTTAATCTATGGACCACCAATTGTGATGCTGTTCTTTGCATTTGAATTTACAAAGATTGGAACGGATCTGGTTGCCGCGAGTATCATTTCGGCAGGTTTTCTGATCAGTCATTTTGTCTGGAATATTGCCTGGACGGCGAACCGCTCACTGGTTAGCGAATTAACGGACGATCCAACTGAAAGAGCCCACTTATCAGGTCGAATTGCAGCAGGATCAAATATCGGAAAACTGACTGCCTCAAAAGCCATCCCGATCATGTCACTGGGGTTTGCCTCTCTGTTTTCTCAAGGTGGAGCTGTTTGGGGGTACACATTGACGGCTTTGATTGGGTCTGGACTCATGTTAATCGGTTACTATATTCACTTTTTCATTACAAAGGGGTACGATGTTAAACCTGAACGTGTTAATGGTCAAACTAAGGCGGCCGTAAAAGAAAACGTTTCTTTTTGGGACCTGCTAAAAGGCGTCTTTACCAATCCGCCTTTAGTGGCTGCAGTATTCTTTGATTTTATCCGCCTTATCGGCTATTACTTGTTGCTGGCTTTTGGAGCGTATTTTTGCAAAGTAAATTATCCGGATAATTCAGCGGCGGCAATTGGGAATCTACTGCTCTTTGCCAATTTGGGAGCGCTTTTTGGTTCACTGCTGTCCCGACATGCCGTTGCAAAATTTGGAACAAAAATGTCATCTTTAGGAGGGACACTGGGCTGCATGGTTTTATTAGTTGTTGCTTACTTCTTCTCAGCGAATCAAATGGCAACCATTGGTATTGTATTTCTGGCGCTGATGTGCTTCGGGGTCGCCTATGGTTTGACAACCAGTCTTTATATCAATAGTTCAACTTATAGCGAATACAAAACAGGAAAAAACACCCAGGGGTTCATTATGGCCTTCTGCTCATTTTCAATCAAAATGGCCATCGTGATTCGTGGTTTGATCATTACAACCGGTTTGGGGATGATCGGTTATGTGGCAGCGGACGTTTCCGCTAAAAATATTTCAGCAGGTGTTGTCAGTGGAGCAAATGTGATGTTCTTTATTGTCCCAGCCGTTATAATGGGAATTTCTTTAATCCCTCTGATGTTCTATAAAATCACGGATAAAGAAGTGATTGAGATGAATGCCGCCATTGCTGAAAGAAGAAAGCAGGCAATGTAGTAAGTCAATCACCCGGATAATTTTGAAAAAACATAAAATACAAGGAGAAAAAATGATTATTATTGGCGAAAAAATTAACGGCGCCATTCCCTCAACCGCGAAGGCAATTGCCCAAAAAGATGCTGAGTTCATCCGGAACCTGGCCATTAAGCAGGCGGAAGCCGGAGCTGATTTTATCGATGTCTGTGCTTCGGTGGATGATGACATCGAACTGAAAACGATGAAATGGTTAATCGACATCGTTCAGGATGCCGTGGACACCCCAATTGCGGTGGACAGCCCCAATGTCTATACCTGCATTGAATCCATGAGATACTGTAAAAAACCGGGATTATTCAATTCCGTATCATTAGAAGGCGACAAGGTCGATGTGGCTTTCAAGGTGCTGGCCGATACCAAATGGGAATGCGTGGCACTGTTAAACAGTGATAAAGGCATCCCCAAAACCGCCAAGGATCGTCTGGACGTGTTTACCGATTTAATGGCAAAATGCAAGGAATATAACATCGACCCCTCCCGCATGCACATTGATCCCTTGATTGAAATGCTCTGCACCTCGGAAGACGGCATCAATATGGTTACCGAAGTCATCCGGGAAATTAAAAAGCAATACCCAACCATTCATGTCACCGGTGCAATCAGCAATATTTCTTTCAATTTGCCCGCCCGACGGATTGCCAACCAGGCTTTTGCCGTTCTGGCCATGAGCGCTGGCATGGACAGCTTTATTCTCGATCCCCTGAACAAGGACATGATGGGAATGCTGTTTGCCACTGAAGCAATGATGGGCGAAGATGAATATTGCATGGAATATATCGGTGCTTTCCGGGAAGGCATTTTCGTAAAATAAACAATAGTAAAAACAGGTTACATTAAACCCGGTGCCCACACAGGTTCCGGGTGGTTTAAATAAAGTTTGTCGGGGTGACGATTAATCGCTCGGGTACATTCGATTCACTAAAAATCAAATAATTTGAATTCATTTTAAGGAGAAAAAAATGTCAAAAATTGAAGAAGTAAAAGGTTTGGTCGAAACTGGTAAATCAAAGAAGGTTGCTGCCGCTGTTCAGGAAGCCCTGGATGCGGGGGATAAAGCCCAGGATATTCTGGATGCGATGATCGCTTCCATGGGTGTGGTTGGTGATAAATTTTCTGCTGGTGAAATCTTTGTTCCGGAAATGCTGATTGCCGCTAAAGCGATGTCCAAAGGGGTAGAAGTTCTAAAACCAGTAATGGCTGGCGACGGCTCCAGCTCACTGGGTACCTGTATCATGGGAACTGTTGCCGGTGATTTACACGATATTGGTAAAAATCTGGTCATCATGATGCTGGAAAGCTCCGGTTTTGATATGGTTGATCTGGGCGTGGATGTTCCGGCCCAAAAATTTGTTGATGCCATTAAAGAAAATAATAATGTGGTTCTGGTTGCCTGTTCCGGTTTGTTAACCACCACCATGCCCGCGCTAAAAGAAGCGGTTCAGACCATTAAAACTGCTTGTCCGGAAATGAAGGTCATCGTTGGTGGAGCTCCGGTTACCCAGGAATATGCCGATGAAATCGGTGCTGACGGTTATGCTCCGGATGCCGGTAGTTCTGCGTCCAAAGCGAAGGAAATCATTGGTGTTGCGTAAATAATTATATAATTTGCGTTTAAATTAAATAGAAGCATTGAAAGGATAAACAGAATGTTAACAAGAAGACAGAATTTGATGGAAGTGATGAAGGGCGGCAATCCAGATCGGTTTGTAAAACAGTATGAAGCATTTGCGCTGATCATGAACACACCGATTACACGATCAAAACCACCAATTGGGGGCGAAATCATTAATGAATGGGGAGTAACCATTCGCTGGCCGGAAGGGCAGCTGGGCTCATTTCCGGTACATGATAAAGAACACATTGTTGTTAAAGATATTACAAAATGGCGTGAGTATGTCAAAGCACCCAATATTGAAATACCAGCAGAAAAATGGGCAGAAGCGATTGAAACCGCTAATGCAGTAGACCGAAACGATCAATATGTAACCGTTTTTGTATCGCCGGGTTTATTTGAACATACACATTTTTTAATGAGTATGGAAGAAGCATTGATGGCCTTTTATGAAGAACCGGAAGCCATGCATGAATTAATCGATTATCTGGTTGAATTTGAATTAAAATTAGCTAAACAATTTGTTGATCATTTACATCCAGATGCGCTCTTTCATCATGATGACTGGGGAAGTCAGATCAGCACGTTTCTTTCACCGGATATGTTTAACGAATTTTTTGTTCCGGCCTACAAAAAAATCTACGGCTTTTATAAAGAAAACGGCGTTGAATTAATAATTCATCATAGTGACAGCTATGCAGCAACCTTTGTTCCGTACATGATTGAAATGGGTATTGACATCTGGCAAGGCGTTATGAACACGAATAATATACCGGAGCTAATTGAAAAATATGGTGAGAAAATTACGTTCATGGGAGGCCTTCATAGTGGTGAAATTGATTTTCCGGAATGGACACAGGAGAATATAAGAACACATGTCGAGCGCGCTTGTCGGGAATGTGGAAAATTATACTTTATTCCCGGAGCCAGTCAGGGCTTAAATATCAGTTCTTTTCCCGGTGTATATGAAGCTACAGATGAAGAAATTGACAGAATGACCAAGGAAATGTTTTAACTAAGACCCGTAGCTGGTTCTGAGTTGGATCCAGACCAGTCAGAAGCGGCGTAAACAAAAAACAGGAAGTCAGTTCTCGTGTAGATAGACTTCCTGTTCGTTTAAGTAGAATGATAATATTATGAGGTGGATGATGAGAAAAAAACAGTTAATTGGACTGATTATGAGTATTGCGGTACTTGTTACAGTTTTTTTCATACCGATTCCGGAAGGTTTGACCCGCATTGGTTTGCTTACCATTGGACTTTTAATTTTCTTTCTGATTTTGTTGATCACTGAAGCATTGCCGGTGGGCGTGATCTGTTTTGTCTGTATCGCGCTACTGCCGATACTTGGGGTGACGAAAAACCTTGCTGCCGGGTTGACGGGTTTTAGTAATACAATGCTCTATTTTGTTTTGGCATCATTTGGGTTGGCTGAAGCCGTAACTTCAACACCGATTGTTCAGCGGGTTCTGCATTTATTACTGGCAAAATTCGGCAGGGATGTCAAAACCTGTATTCTGGCCATTATGGTCACGGGCAGTCTGATTTCGTCGATGGTTACCGATGTACCGACAGTGGTTGTTTTTATGGGCATCGGCGCCAGTTTTCTGAAACTTTTTAAAAATGAAGCCGACCGTCAAAAAACAGCAAAATCGTTAATGATGGGGATCCCAATTGCGATCATGTTGGGCGGAATTATGACTCCAGCCGGTAGCGGTATTAATATTTTGACAATTGGGTTACTGCAAAATATTGCCGGGATTCAGATTACCTTTGTTCAGTGGATGGTGTGTGCCATTCCAATTGTTATCGTCATCTTACCGCTCGCCTGGCTGGTGCTGACAAAAATCTTTCCGCCAGCAGAAATCGATCAGGCTGAGATCCGATCTTATCTGGATTCAATTGCAGTGAAAGAAAAAATCTCCAATACCGAAAAAAAGGTGATGGTCATCGCCTTCGGAATGCTGTTTTTCTGGATGCTCAGTTCGTTTGTACCGGGGATTGAAGTTGCGGTTGTGGCCCTGGTAGGCTGCTCACTCTTCTTCTTGCCGGGAATTGAAGTGTTAACCTGGGAACGTTACATCAAAGCAGTGAGCTGGACTTCGTTCATTTTGATTGGAACTGTTTTATGTATTGCCAACACCATTGTTCCAATGGGGTTAGCGAATAGTTTGTTACCGATGTTCTGCCAACTAGCCTGACGATTTCAACGATGCAGGGTGTTTTTTTTGTCGCTGTGATAAGCTTTATGATTATGCTGGTTGTACCGGTGGCACCGGCTTTAATTGGGGTATTGACACCAGTCATTGTCAGTTTGGCAGTTACAACCGGAATCAATCCGGCCCTTCTAATTATTACCCTGGGGCTGTGTGCCGGGAACTGTTATCTCTTCCCGATCGACACCATACCCTTAATCACCTATACCGCTGGCTACTATAAAATGACTGATATGCCTAAAGCAACAATCTGGCTACAACTCGGTTTTATCATGTTAGCGACTCTATGGTTACCCGTTGCCGGGAATTTAGTGGGAATGATATAGCAGGGATTGAAAAATTATCTTATAACTGGCTTCGGAAAGGTGTCGTGATACTGAATTATCTTAACCCTAAACCGGCGACAATCTCATCAATACCGGTGAGAATATAGTTAGGACGGTAGGGGAATTGCTTAACCGTTTCCCGGGTTGACACTCCGCTGAGGACCAGGAAGGTCGTCAAACCCGATTCAATCCCGGCGATGATATCGGTATCCATCCGGTCACCGATAATCAGGGCATCATCACTGTGGACGCCCAGTCGTTTGATACCGGTACGCATCATCAGCGGGTTGGGTTTACCAACATAGTAGGCTTCTTTACCAGTGGCCAACTCAATTGGGGCGACTAGAGCCCGACAGGCAGGGACAATGCCGTCTTCGGTGGGGCCGGTTAAATCCGGGTTGGTGGCGATCAGTTTGGCGCCTTTCTGAATCAATTTGACTGCCCGCAGCACGGATTCGTAATTATAAGAACGGGTTTCTCCGAAAACGACATAGTCTGGATCGACATCATTCATGGTAATTTCGACGTCGTAAAGGGCATTAACCAGACCCGGTTCACCAATGACATAGGCCGAACAGCCCGGGGACTGATCTTTTAAAAATTTGGCAGTGGCCAGAGCACTGGTATAAAAATGGCTTTCATCAATTTCCAAACCCAGTCGGGCCAGTTTTTCTTTTAATTCAATGGGTGAACGTTCGCTGGAATTTGTTAAAAAGAGGAAGTTTTTATCTTCAGCATAAAGCCAGTTGACAAACTCCTTTACTCCCGGCAACAGTTTGTTACCATGGTAGATGACACCATCCATATCGCAAATAAAGCCTTTTTTATCTTTAATTAATGCTAATAACTCTTCATTCATTTTTTTGCCTCCGATTGATTTTCACTTATTTACAATATTATACCCCAATAAAACAGGGTTCGTCTTAAAAATTTGGCAATTTTATGTAAAAAACTGAAAATAAATGTAAAAAGATCATTAAAAATAAGCATGGCAAAATTTTTTCGTCTTCGCATAGGTATTTGCACGATCAGCTGTGAAAAACTCATAAACAAAAAAATGGACCTTGACTTTAGTGGGCTAATGTAATAAAATCAAAAATGTAAAAAGTAAATTGAAGCACAAAATGGGGTACACCACCGAAAGGGTGTAATCGCGTTTTGTGCTTTTTTTGCGCCTGTAACAGTAAAGGAGAAAAGCGAAATGCGTGTCAATGGAAAAGAAATGACCCTGGTTAACAATCAGAGTTTATTACAGTTTTTAGAAAATAACGGCTTTGATACAGCCACCCTGGCCGTCGCCAGAAATGGTGAAATCGTTCCGAAACCGAGCTATGATGCGGTGCTACTTTGTGAGACGGATACCCTGGAAGTGGTACGTTTCGTCGGTGGCGGGTGATGGTCAGTAGCCGATTAAAGATAAGGTAACCGTAAATGAACAGGGCTTAAAAAGAAATAAAAACAAAAAAGGAGAAAAGATGACAGATCAATTAGTAATTGGTGGACACACGTTTAATTCCCGGTTTATCCTGGGATCAGGAAAGTTTTCACTGGAGATCGTCAAGGCGGTGGTTGAAAACGGTGGGGCAGAAATCGTCACGCTGGCTCTGCGGCGGGCGAATCTCGGTGGCGAAGAAAATATTCTGGATTATATCCCCAAAGATATTACCCTACTGCCCAATACCTCTGGTGCCAGAACAGCCGAGGAAGCGGTCAAAATCGCCCGGCTGGCCCGGGAAATCAATTGTGGGAATTTTGTCAAGGTGGAAGTGATTAGGGATTCCAAATATCTGTTTCCCGATAATTTTGAAACCATTAAAGCCACCGAGATTCTGGCCAGAGACGGCTTTGTGGTGATGCCCTATATGTATCCGGACTTAAATGTGGCCCGGGATTTAGTCAGTGCCGGGGCGGCGGCAGTGATGCCCCTGGCATCGCCGATTGGCAGCAATAAAGGCCTTTGTACCCGGGATTTTATTGAGATTCTAGTTAGTGAAATCCCAGTTCCGATTATTGTCGATGCTGGCATCGGACGGCCATCCCAGGCTTGTGAGGCGATGGAAATGGGCGTGGCAGCGGTGATGTGCAATACTGCGGTAGCCACAGCTAAAAACATTCCGCTGATGGCCAAAGCTTTTGGTCAGGCGATTGCATCAGGTCGCAATGCCTATCTGGCAGGTCTCGGGCGGGTCTTAACCCATGGCGAAGCGTCCAGTCCCTTAACGGGATTTTTGGAGGATTAGAATGAAAAAAAAATGCACCGATCCAATGGTCTATCAACCGGGGATGGAGAGGATTGACTCCGATATTCGGGATAAGGTCTTAAAAAATGTGGATAAGTATGACGACCAGAAAATTACCGCCAGCGATGTGGAAGTAGCTCTGAATAAAGATCATCTATCGATAGAAGATTATGGTGCGCTATTATCACCGGCAGCGACGCCATATTTAGAAGAAATGGCAAAAAAAGCGATGATCGAAACAAACAAACACTTTGGCAACAGCATCAGCCTGTTTACCCCGCTTTATATTGCCAATTATTGTGAAAACAACTGTGTATACTGTGGATTTAATTGTAAAAATAAAATCCGCCGGGGCAAGCTTACCTTGGCTGAAATGGAGACGGAACTAAAAGCGATCGCCAGAACCGGATTAAAAGAGATTTTAATTTTAACCGGCGAATCCCGGCATCATTCCGGAGTGGAATATATCGGGGAAGGGGTTAAACTGGCAGCAGAATATTTTGCCACTGTGGGGATCGAAATTTATCCGCTCAATTCTGATGAATACGCCTATCTGCACGACTGCGGGGCTGATTTTGTATCGGTTTATCAGGAAACCTATGATCTTTTCAAGTATGAACAGGTTCATTTGAGCGGGCCCAAGCGGGTTTTCCCCTATCGCTTTGAGGCCCAGGAGCGGGCTTTAATGGGAGGGATGCGGGGCGTCTCCTTCGGGGCGCTGCTGGGGCTGGGGAACTTCCGCAAGGACGCCTTTGCCACCGGACTGCATGCATATTTTATGCAGCAGAAATATCCCCATGCCGAAATCGGCTTTTCCACGCCCCGGCTCCGCCCCTTTATTAACAAAGCCGATAACAACCCCAACGACGTTCATGAGAAACAGCTGCTGCAGGTGATGCTGGCCTACCGGTTGCTGATGCCTTTTGCCGGGATCACCATTTCCACCCGGGAACGCCCCGGCTTTCGGGACCATGTCATCGGGATGGTAGCGACAAAAATTTCGGCTGGTGTCAGTGTTGGGGTTGGTGGACATGAGCAGGAAGAAAAAGGCGATGAACAATTTGAGATATCCGATCCCCGCAGCGTTCCCGAGGTCCATCAGATGATATTAAACCGGGGCCTTCAGCCGATTTATTGCGACTATATCCGGGTATAAACCTTCACTAAATGGGTGGTGTTTTTTAGTCGGGATATGATAGACTATAGACAAGAAAAATAAAGGAGCCAAGTATGCTGATTTGTATCACGAACCAGAAATTGTGCCCGGATGATTTTTTGAGCCGCATCGAAGAAATCGCCAAGGGGCAGCCCCATGCCATCATGCTGCGGGAAAAAGAACTCAACGAGCCAGACTATCGGGAACTGGCCATCAGAGTAAAGGAAATCTGTGATCGGCACCTGGTTAAACTGATCATCAATCATAATCTTGAGATTGCCGAGGAACTGAAGGTGGAAGCGGTGCAGGTGTCAATTCATGACATTCGAAGAACCTGCGAAGCGATCCGGAAATTTAAGCAGGTCGGGGTCTCGATTCACTCAGTGGAACAGGCCCGGGAAGCCGAAGCCTGGGGCGCCAATTATTTAATTGCCGGTCACGTCTTTCCCACCGACTGCAAAAATGGCCTGCCAGCCCGGGGACTGATGTTTCTCAAGGAAGTCTGCGATTCTGTCAGTATCCCGGTCTTTGCCATCGGCGGGATTAATCAGGCCAATTATAAAATCGCCCGGATGGCTGGCGCTAAAGGGGTCTGTATCATGAGCGAAGCGATGACGACCAATCATCCGGAAACGCTGGCCCAACGTTTTGTTTTGGGGTGAATTATTTTTGAATGCAACACTCCAATTGAAACGATCGGGTTTTAACAAAAAAGGGATATGGCTTAGCCATGATCCCTTTTTGATTCTTCCAGAAAAGTTAGTAGTTCGCCCTCATCCAGCGGTTGAGCATAGTAAAAGCCCTGGGCAATAAAGCAATGATTCTTTAGTAAAAAGTCAATCTGCTCGGTGGTTTCCACGCCTTCGGCGATGACCTGGAGATCAAAATTTGATGCCAGCTCAATAATAACCTTGGCAATGGTGCCGTTGTCATACTGGGGAATCCCTTTAATAAAGGAACGGTCGATTTTGATCTTATCGACTGCAAATTTCTTCAGGTAGCTCAATGAGGAGTAGCCGGTGCCAAAATCGTCGATGGAAACCTGGATTCCCATCTGACGGAATTCACTGAGGATGGCTTCGCATTCATCCTCGTTGTCCATTAAGATGCCCTCAGTGATTTCCAGCTCTAGCAGCTCTGGTGGCAGTTGGGTTCGGGTCAGGATCGACTGAATCAGTTCACCGATATAAGGGGCTTTAAACTGGAGCATCGACAGATTGACGGCAATCGGGGTTTCATAACCCAGGGAAGACAGTTTTTTACCGAATTCGCAGGCATTTTTCAGTACCCATTCGCCCAGCGGAATGATCAGATTTGATTCTTCGGCAATAGTGATAAAGCTTGCCGGGGGAACCATGCCATTAGGGCTGTTCCAGCGAATTAAGGCCTCCAGGCCGATAATCTGATTAGTGGCCATATCCACCTGGGGCTGGTAGTGGAGTACAAATTCCTGGTTGTTCAAAGCATTGCGCAGTTTGTTTTGCATCTCATATTTTTGAATTGAAAGGCTGTTGATGTCCTTGTCATAGAACTCAAAACGGCGGCCCTTATTGGCTTTGACATTATTCAGGGCTGAAGCGGCAGTTTTCAGGAGCTTGCCATAATGATTGGCATCACTGGGGTAGAGACTGATCCCGATACTGACGTCAACAATCAGTTCCTCATCATGGATGGCGATCTGTTTTTCAAGTTCCTTGCTTAAACCCAGAATATACTCATATAAATCTTCGTTGGAAGAAACATCGGCTTTCAGGATTCCAAACTCGTCGTTGCCCAAACGGGCCAGTACATCCTGATCGCTGACCAGGGTCCTTAGCCGATTGGCCAGGGCAATTAATACCTTGTTACCAAAATCAAAGCCTTTGGCCTCATTGATAATTCGGAAATCATCAATATTGATCAAAATCAGGGCATGATTGCCAGTATTGCTAGTGTCCCCGCTGATCAGTTGCACTCCCGATTCATCCAGAAATACCTTATTGTTCAGCTTGGTCAGATGATCAAAATACTTCAGATAATAAATATCTTTTTCAATCTGCTTATGGGTGGTGAGATCGGTGATATTACCAATATAATAATCAACACCGCCGTTTTTCACCTTACTGATTCGCAAAAATAAAAACAGCGTTTCTGCGGAATGCTGCGCATATTCAATTTCACCAGACCAGACCGGATTCATTTCCAGGCTGTCAATCAACGGCTGATTGATCAGGATATTGTTTTCTGATAGATTAACCGTTGAGATGTCCGTTTCGGGAATCCCGATAATTCGGGAAAAGGCCGCATTCTGGTAGATACAGAAAAATCCGTCATTTAGAATAAAAATGCCTTCATCGGTGCCGGAGAGGAGTTCCAGGATCATTTCCAGCTGGGATTGAACAGCCTTACGTTTGTTAATTTCCTGATTCAGGGCCTCATTATTGGTTTGGACTTCTTCAATATAGTGGGTAATCCGGTGGCTCATCATCTTAAGTCCCCGGGATAAAATCCCAAGCTCATCCTCACGCTCATAGAGGGACTCCGGCAGATTGATTTCCTGATCACCTTGGCTGAAGGTTTCAACGGCATCCGAAATGGTCACAATCGGTTCAGAAATGAGTCGGGTCATCCGTTTGATAAATAGAGCGATTAAAAAAAGCAGGGCCAGCGAAATAAACAACAGGGTGAAAATAAATTGATTCAGCGGAGCCAATACCTCGGATTGGGGGATGACGGTAGCCACAATCCAGTTGGATGACCGGGTCGGCTCATAGGCAATATACTTGGCATTATTCCCTGACCGGTATTCTATCACACCACTATCTCCGGAGGTGATCGTTTCGATATAATTGTCGAGATAGGCAAAAGGGTTAGGGCCGTTGGCGGCAAAAATCTTGGGATCGTCGGGATGATAAAAAATGCTGCCGTCCTTATTAATTAACAGGGTATAACCGTTTTCGCCAACCTGATATGTTTCCATCAATTTGGAAATATCCGTCACCTGTAGGTCAATGCCCATGGCGCCGATGACGTTATTATTTTTCAGGACTGGAGTGGTAATTGACACCACCATTTTTTCGGTGACTAAATCAATATAGGGACTGGTCACCGTGATACCACGTGAGGTTAAGGTTTCGATATACCAGAGCCGCTTATTCAGATCATAGTCCGGTTTGGGATCAAACTCCGGGGTCGAAGAAATCACGTCATTGGATTTGGTCACGCCGATATAAGCCAGCGAAATATTCGGCTCTGAGGCCTTGATCGCCTGAAGTTCCTGGGTCACTACATTAAAGAGCGGATGCTGGCGTTTTTCCTCCCGGGTACTGAGCGCCTCAGTAATGGTTTGGTAGTCCTGGTTGGTTTTCATCTGTTCGACAATCACGATGTTTTTTTCAATGAATTTATCGATTTCGGTGGCAATCTGTCGGGCATCCCGGGATAAGGCGGTCTTGCTGTTGGCCTCAAAAAAACCGCTCAGGAGTTGGATGGAAATGATTCCGTAAACAGCGAAGGCAACGAAAATAAAGCTGATGACAATTGTCCCAATCCGGCGGATCAGACTTTTCTTAAACCACTGCATTGGGATTCCATCCTTTCGTAGCTGGTTTTAATAATACAATTAAGACGTGCGTTATGATTTGATTTTGCATGCACCTATTATAAACGAAAAAGAAGATAAAGAAAAATACTATTTTGGATATTGACAAGAATATATCAATTATGATAAAGTGTAACCAATTAAATATGAAGTCTTCAGGGCAGGGATAGTTTCCCTACCGGTGGTATAGCCCACGAGCCGCAAGGTATGATTCGGTGTAATTCCGAGGCCGACAGTTAAAGTCTGGATGAAAGAAGATAATAAAGTTTGCATGTTAAATATCTTTGTTTATTTAGCTCTGAAATGGTAATCATTTCAGAGTTTTTTTATAGCAAGATTAGTAAATCGGTAAACAAAAATGCCCTGAACAAATATTCAGGGCATTTTTGTATTTGAGGGAGGAGAACTTTTGGTTAATCATCAAAAATATATGGATCTGGCGATCGACCTGGCTAAAAAAGGCCGGGGTCGAGTAAACCCCAATCCCCTGGTGGGCGCGGTAATAGTTAAGGATGAGGTGATTATCGGCAGTGGTTATCATAAAAAATATGGCGGTCCCCATGCCGAGCGCCAGGCGCTGGCGGCCTGCACCGAGTCGGCCGCGGGAGCAACTCTTTATGTAACCCTGGAACCCTGCTGTCATCATGGTAAAACGCCGCCCTGCACCGAGGCGATTATTGCGAATAAAATCAGCCGGGTGGTCATCGGAACCACCGATCCCAATCCGTTAGTCGGCGGCAAGGGGATCGAGATCCTCAGAGCGCATGGGATCACGGTGATAACCGGGGTACAGGAAGCGGCCTGCCAGGAGCTCAATGCTGTATTTTTCCACTATATCAAAAACAAAACCCCATATGTGTTAATGAAATACGCGATGACCCTGGATGGCAAAATTGCCACCCGCACCGGAAAATCAAAGTGGATTACCGGAGAGCTGGCCAGGACGGCGGTTCACCAGACACGCAATGAAGTTGCTGGAATCATGGTCGGGGTCAACACCATTTTACAGGACGATCCCCAGCTGAGCTGTCGGATCGAGGGCGGCAGAAGCCCCAGTCGGATTATCTGCGATACCCATTTGCGCACTCCACTAACCGCACAGGTGGTGGTCACCGCCCGGAAAATCCCCACCTATCTGGCGACCTGCTGCCAGGATCAGGAAAAAATAAAACGCTTTGAAATTATGGGCTGTAAAATCTTGTCGGTTTCACCAGCCGGGGAGCATCTCGATCTCCGCGATTTAATGGCTCAATTGGGAGCAGCGGGGATTGACAGCATTCTGCTTGAAGGCGGAGGAACCCTGAATTTCAGTGCCTTAAACAGTGGTATCGTCAATCAGCTTGAGGTTTATCTGGCTCCCAAAGTTTTTGGCGGCATGGCCGCTAAAACCCCGGTCGAAGGACTAGGCGTGGATGATCCTGCGAATGCCTTCATGTTTACCGACAGAAAAATAAAGATTTTCGGGGAGGATATCTGCCTCGAGTATACGAAGAGGTAAGTGATGTTTACAGGAATAATTGAAGAGGTTGGAAAAATCACCGCGGTTGTTAAGGGTCAACGGTCTTCCCAGTTATGGGTTCAGGGTGCGCTGATCATGGATGATTTAAAACTGGGTGACAGTGTCGCGGTGAACGGCGTATGCCTGACGGTGTCTCAGCTCAGCGGCAATAAATGGATGGCCGATGTCATGAGTGAAACGCTGAGCCGTAGCAATCTGGGCGATTTAAAAGGCGGCTCGATCGTCAATCTGGAACGGGCGATGCCCGCCAATGGCCGTTTTGGCGGGCATATGGTGGCCGGTCATATTGACGGAACCGGTCAGATTATTAAAATTAGTAAAGATGAGAATGCCATCATCTTTGAGATTTCGGCACCGCAGCAGATCCTGCGCTACATCATCGAAAAAGGCTCGATTGCCATTGACGGCATCAGCCTGACGGTGATCGGGCTGACCGCCGACAGCTTCTCGGTCTCGGTGATTCCTCATACGGTCAAGCACACCGTTCTGGGATTTAAGCAAACCGGCGATCCGGTCAATCTGGAAAACGACCTGGTCGGAAAATATATCGAAAAACTGCTCTTAAGTCCCAACGATACCAGCAGTGAAGACAAAAAGTCCGGCGGATTGAGCCGGGATTTTCTGATTGATGCCGGATTTTAAGAATCGAAAATTTATTATAAGCGAGGATACGATGTTTAAATTTAATACCATAGAAGAAGCACTGGAAGATTTGCGAGCCGGAAAAATCATTATCGTCACCGATGATGATGACCGCGAAAATGAAGGCGACTTTGTTTGCGCCGCAGAATTTGCCACTACCGAAAACGTCAATTTCATGGCCGTTTATGGCAAGGGGTTGATCTGTATGCCGATGAGCGAAAAACTGGTCAAAAAATTGGCCGTGCCCCAGATGGTGATGGACAACACCGACAATCACTGCACCGCCTTTACCGTCTCGATCGACCATGTCGATACCACCACCGGCATTTCCGCGGCAGAACGTTCGGTTACCGCGATCAAGTGTGTCGATGAGAATGCCCGACCGGAAGATTTTAGGCGGCCCGGTCACATGTTTCCGCTGGTCGCCCGGGCAAATGGGGTGTTGGAACGAAACGGCCATACCGAGGCCACCGTCGATCTGGTCAGACTGGCCGGGCTGAAAGAATGCGGTCTCTGTTGCGAAATTATGAAAGCAGACGGTACGATGATGCGCACACCCGAGCTGATTGAATTGGCTCAAACCCATCAGATGAAATTTATCACGATTAAAGCGTTGCAGAATTATCGCAAACAACATGAAAAATTGGTCGATTGTGTGACAATTACTAAAATGCCCACTAAATACGGCGAGTTTATGGCCTATGGCTATGTTAACAAGCTAAACGGCGAACATCATGTCGCCCTGGTCAAGGGTGATGTCAGTGATGGGAATCCGGTGCTGTGCCGGGTTCATTCCGAATGTTTAACCGGCGATGCCTTTGGTTCGATCCGTTGTGATTGCGGCGATCAGTTTGCTGCGGCGATGACCGCCATTGAAAAAGAAGGTCGGGGGGTATTGCTCTACATGCGTCAGGAAGGCCGCGGTATTGGGCTGATCAACAAGCTGAAGGCTTATGCTCTGCAGGATATGGGGATGGACACGGTTCAGGCCAATATAGAACTGGGCTTCCCCGAAGACATGCGGGAATACTACATTGGCGCCCAGATATTAAGAGATCTGGGGATTCGTCAATTAAGGTTGTTGACCAACAATCCGCTCAAAATGGAAGGGCTGTCAGAATTTGGTCTGGAAATGGTGGAGCGGGTACCGATTCAAATGGAAGCCTGCAGCCAGGATCTGTTTTATTTGAAAACCAAACAGGAAAAAATGGGCCATATTTTAAATTACAACTAAGAAGCATATTATAAAAATAAAATAAAGGGAGAATGAAAATGAATGTATATGAAGGCAAGTTAGTATCAAAGGGAATTAAAGTGGGGATTGTGGTGGCCCGATTCAATGAGTTTATTGGTTCAAAGCTTTTAGGTGGTGCCATTGACGGCTTGAAACGTCATGATGTTAAAGAAGAAGATATTGATGTGGCCTGGGTACCGGGGGCCTTCGAAATTCCACTGATTGCGGCAAAAATGGCTAAAGTGAAAAAATATGATGCGATCATTTGTCTGGGGGCCGTGATCCGGGGAGCCACGACTCATTATGATTATGTTTGCAGCGAGGTCTCGAAGGGGGTCGCCCAAGTCTCGCTCAATGCTGAAATTCCAGTGATCTTCGGGGTACTGACCACTGAAAACATTGAACAGGCGATAGAACGGGCCGGAACCAAGGCTGGCAATAAAGGCTATGACTGTGCTCTGTCGGCGATTGAAATGGTCAATCTGATTAACGAAATAACAAACTAAAAAAACAGGGAGCCGAAATTTCAGGCTCCCTGTTTTGATAAAAATTAAGATAACTCATCAAGGCTGATCACGCCATTTTGCAGCGCCAGTTCCTTGAGATCTTGATATTGTCCAGCCACGGCTACATAGAAGTAGGGGTTGACATAAAAAATACCAAGGATACCAAAGGTAAAACCGTTCAGTAAAAACCAGCCCAGAAAGCTTAAGGACATCATAAAAATTTCGCCTTTGTGGCCCTGGGTCATCCGCATTGAAATTTTAACGGCTTCGGTAGCCGGAACATTGGGATATTCGGCTAAGATATAAGGAGTGAATGAATAGGCAATCGCCTTGATAATGCCGGGTACCATAAAAAGCAGGGACCAGAGAAAAACAAATAATTCCATCCACAGCATTCCCCCCAGTTTTCGCCCGAAGTCCGAAAAGCCGGTTTTAAACATGTCTTCAATGCCCGGTGCAGGGAGCTCGCCACGGTAAATCCACAGAGAGAAAAATTGCAGACCGACCATCATCGGTCCCCAAACAATCAGGCCGCCCAATCCGCCCAAAAAAGAAGTGACTGCTGAAGCAGCACCAATGACAACCAAAGCCAATAGGGTTGCGCCAACGCAGATCCAGTAATTCTCGGAAAAACTCTGCTTGGCCAGGGCTTTAATTTCCTGTCTCGTTTTCATAAAAATCTCCTTTTATATTAAATTTGGAAATAAAGCTTAAGAAAAACATCAATTTCTTAAGCTTCCCTGTATATAATAGCATGACTGTTGAAAAGAAGGAAGAATAAAAATGAGTAAAAAAATGATCGAAAAAAAGATTCCATTAGGCCGTTATCGGCATTATAAAGGTAATGAATATGAGGTTGTTGGATTGGCGACGCACAGCGAAACCCTGGAAGCGATGGTGGTTTATCGGCCGCTTTATGGCGCCGGGGGTCTATGGGTGCGTCCGGCAGCCATGTGGAATGAAATCCTGGAAAAGGATGGAAAAATCGTCAGGCGCTTTGAATATCTGGCTGATGAAAAAATGGTGGTAAAAACCAAACCTAAATTGGATACAGTGGGCTTATTGCAGGATCTAAAAACCCTGCTGCAGATTAAGACCGTCAACAGTGATGCCGGCGAGATAACCGACGAAGCCCCCTTGGGCACAGGCATCAATGCAGCGCTTGATTTTGTCCTTGAACGGGGGCAAAGTTTTGGGATGCGAACCAAAAACTGTGACGGCTATTGCGGTTATGTGGAATTTGGCGAAGGGGCAGAACTGGTGGCGGTGACCACCCATATCGATACAGTGGCGGTGGGGGATGACTGGACCGTGAATCCTTTTGATCTGACCATTGCTGGCGATACCATTTATGGCCGGGGGGTGCTGGATGACAAGGGTCTGACAATGGTTTCCCTCTATGCCCTGAAGGCGCTGAAAGAAGCCAATCCACCGCTGGGTAAACGGGTGCGGCTGATTATTGGCGGTGACGAAGAAGGCGGCAACTGGGCCTGTATGAAGCGTTACAAACAGACTGAAGAGATTCCGGCCTATTCGTTTTCACCGGATTCCGGGTATCCGGCCATTTTTGCCGAAAAGGGCATTATGAATATTATTTTTGAAAAAGAACTGGATCAGCAGACCCCGGCCCTTGTCTTTAGCGGCGGCAGTCAGATCAATTCGGTGCCTGATGCGGCCCAGGCAGTTTTTAATGGCCGGACTTTTGAAGCCAAAGGAAAATCGGCTCATGCCATGGAGCCGGAAAAAGGCGATAATGCCATCCTGAAACTGGCAGCAATACTGACGGAAGCAGGGATCACCCATCCGATCCTTTTGCTGTTGGAGCGCGCTACCACAACTGGGTTTGGGATCGAGCTGGCCGATTCGGTATCGGGACCGCTGACCTTAAATCCCGCCATTGTGCAGGTGGATCAAAATAAGGCCGTACTGCGGTGCGATATCCGCTATCCGGTGACGATCACAAGTAGTGCAGTCGCAGCGGCGATAGAAAACGCGACAGCCGATCTGGGCTTTTGTTTGAAAATGGATCACGATGTTAAGCCCCTCCATGTTAATAAGGACAGCTTTCTGGTGACCACCCTGCAGCAGGTTTATCAGGACTGCACCGGTGATAGGGCTGAACCGATGGTCTCCGGCGGCGGTACCTATGCCCGGGCCTTTGAAAACTCGGTGGCTTTTGGCGGGGGCTTTCCCGGCGAGGTCAACACCTGCCATCAGACTGACGAGTTCTGGAGCATTGACAGCCTGGAAAAGAACTTTGAGATTATCGTGAAGGCTTTGGAAACCCTGGCTCAATAAAGAGCCATCAGCTTAACACAAAAGCTATTGTCGACCATTTGCAAAAAAGTGGTTGACAATAGCTTTTTTTTTGTTTAGAATAAGCCCAGAGGTGAAGAAATGTCGACAAAACAAAAACTATTAAAAACCTTGGAAGAAAATAGAGAAAAATATTTATCCGGAGAAGTGCTGGCCAGCACCATGGCAGTCTCGCGGTCGGCCATCTGGAAGGCCATTAAAGCTTTAAAAGAAGAGGGCTACGAGATTGAATCAACCACCAACAAGGGATACCGTTTAAAAAGTGAATCAGACCTGATGTCGGCGGAAGGGATACACCCCTGGCTTTCGCCAACCAATCAGGCGCTTGACTTGATTGTTTGTAAAACTATTGGTTCGACCAATCAGGAAGCCAAAAAATTGGCGCTGGAAGGTGCTAAAACCGGCACGGTGATTATCGCCGAAGAGCAAACCCGGGGCCGGGGTCGAATGGGCCGTTCCTTTTATTCCCCCCCGAAAAGCGGGATTTATCTCAGTCTGGTGCTGCGTCCCGATGTAGCCGCCCGGGATGCGGTGCTGCTCACCACTGGGGCATCGGTAGGGGTTTGCCGGGCAATCAAAAAAGTGACAGGGATTGAGACCCAGATCAAATGGGTTAATGATATTTATCAGGATGACCGGAAAATTGCGGGGATTCTCACCGAGGCGGTGACCAACTTTGAGAACGGTCAGTTTGAGTTTGTCATCATCGGCATCGGTCTGAATTTCAAACAGCCGGAAGCGGCTCTGCCCGAGGAGTTGGAAGATATCGTCGGGACCTTGTTTGATGAAAAACCGGAGGCTCTGACCCGGAACCGGCTGGCAGCGGCAATCATCAATGAGGTATTAACGATCTGTGACGATCTGACTAATCGGGATTTTTTAGCGGAATACAAAACCCATTCGCTGGTTTTGGGAAAACCGATCAAAGTATTTCGGAACAATCAGTGGGAAGTGGCCACCGCCCTGGACATCAGTGACGAAGGTGGATTAATAATCAAAAATCAGGCTGGGCTGATCGAAACCCTGAATTCCGGGGAAATCAGTATCAGAAAATTAGAATAGGATGGAATATATGATCGAAAAAAATACAATTAATATCAGAATGCTGGTGCTGTGCGGATTGTTTTCTGCATTGATTGTTGTCGGAGCGATGATTAAAGTGCCTCTGCCAGGAATTCCCTTAACCCTTCAGACGATGTTTGTACTTCTGGCTGGGTTATTGCTGGGTTCCCGCGGTGGCCTGATTGCTGTGCTGGTGTATATCTTTATGGGGCTGGTAGGTTTGCCGGTGTTTACTGGCGGCGGCGGGTTGATGTATGTCTTTAAACCAACCTTCGGCTATATTATTGGCTTTGCTCTGGGGGCCTATGTCACCGGCTGGTTGGCCGAAAGAAACTCTGATAATTCAACCAAACAGATGATTATCGCGGCTGTAGCAGGAACTGCAGTAATCTACGCAGTAGGATTGCCCTGGTATTATGTCATTCTCAATTATTATCTGAATACACCGGTGGGCGCTGCAACTGTTATGATGTCGGGATTTGTTATGACCCTACCGGGAGGTATAATTAAAATTGCTTTGAGCGTACTGCTGGCCAAGCGCCTGGCGCCGGTGATGAAGCAAAAAATAGTCAAATAAAAAAGGTGTCTGAGCCGGAATTTATGAGATTCTGTGGTCAGACACCTTTCTTTGTCATTGGTCAGCAAAAAACGATGTGCGTCGTGGGTGATCTTTATCTAAGTCGCCCTGGCGTAGTTCAAAAAAATTATCTGCACAAATTTTCAGGCAAGGCCGCTTTTAGAGTCTTATAATTGTAAAAATTGAAGTTTTCTTAAAACGGTAAAAGATGATTAAATAAAAGTAGACGATCAGCCAGCTCTCGGGTAAAATGAAGGCAGATTCAACAAATACAGACGATCCATTTGTGTTTTGTGATCGATTAAATATGGGAAGATTTGGGCGCCCAAATAAAGATAGATAATCTAACTAACTATTTTTACATCATATAAAATAAGGAGAAATATTGTGAAAAAAAACATTCAAATGCCAAAATTAAGTGAAAAAATG
This sequence comes from uncultured Lachnospiraceae bacterium, assembly GCA_964510565.1. Taxonomy (GTDB): domain Bacteria; phylum Bacillota; class Clostridia; order Eubacteriales; family Eubacteriaceae; genus Acetobacterium. The sequence goes on from CAZEBY010000025.1 coordinate 30,122, forward strand.
GAATCCGGGGTGTTAGCGTCCTGGAATAAAGAAGTGGGCGATGTGGTCGAAAAGGGTGAAGTGCTTTTCGAAATCGAAACTGAAAAGGTTGTCAGCGAGGTTGAAAGCATCGAATCTGGTGTTTTGGAAGCGGTATTTTTTGAAGCCGGCGATGAAATTAAAGCCGATGAAATTATTGCTGTGATCAAGTGTGATTAACTAAGGGGATAATATGGAAAAGAAACCAGAATGGTTAAAGGTCAGCTACAATAAAGCGGCCGTCGAAGAAGTGAGCGGGCTGATGGCCAAACTGAAATTAAACACAGTTTGTAAGGAAGCCAATTGCCCCAATCTGGGAGAGTGCTATAAAAAAAGGACAGCGACTTTTATGATTCTGGGAAATACCTGCACTCGTAACTGTCGGTTCTGTAATGTAAATAGCGGGGTGGTGGAAGCGGTTGATCCCAAGGAGCCTCAGCATCTGGCCGAAGCGGTAAAGGAACTGGATTTAAAACATGTGGTGATCACCAGTGTCACTCGGGATGATCTGGAAGATGGCGGTGCCGGCCATTTTGCCAATACCATCAGAGCGGTTCGGGCGCTTAACCCCGGGGTTTCCATCGAGGTTCTGATTCCTGACCTTCAGGGAGAGAAGAAAGATTTAGATGTAATTATTGCCGCCAATCCGGATGTGATTAACCATAACGTGGAAACCGTCCGGGAACTTTATTCGCAGGTCCGACCGGAAGCGGACTATGACCGATCGATGGCGGTGCTTGAGTATGTTAAAAAACAGGCGCCTCATATCAAAACAAAAACGGGGATTATGGTGGGCCTGGGTGAGACTGATGAACAGGTATACGAGGTCATGGATGACAGCCTGAAAGTCGGCTGTGATATCTTTACCATTGGTCAGTATCTGCAGCCATCGCCACAACATCTTGACGTGAAGGCTTATGTAACGCCGGAAAAATTTGCACAATATAAAAAAATCGGCGAAGCCAAGGGTTTTCACTATATTGCCAGCAGTCCCCTGGTTCGTAGTTCCTACCGGGCGGAAGAGGCAATCAAGGGAGGAAAAACACAATGATTTATATCGAAAATAATTCGACCGATCCTTTTTTCAATTTTGCGTTGGAATACTATCTACTCACGGAGAAGCAGCTGCCGGAGGATCAGATCTTTATTTTCTGGCGAACGGAGCCAACTTTGATGGTTGGTAAGTATCAGAATACCATTGAAGAAATCAATCAGGATTTTGCTAAAAAAAATGGGATCAAGGTGGTTCGGCGCATCACCGGCGGTGGCACCATCTATACCGATATGGGCGGCTGGCAATTTAGCTTCATCACCAGAGGTCAGGCAGAAACCATCGATTTTAGCAAGTATATTGGCCCGGTGATTGAGGGCTTAAAAAAACTGAACGTTCCGGCTGAATTTAACAGCCGCAATGATCTGGTCATTCACGGCAAAAAGTTTTCCGGCAATGCCCAGTGTATGTTAAACGGCTATACCCTGCATCACGGCTCACTGTTATTCAATACTGATTTTGAACAGATGGTCAAATCGCTGACGGTGGATGACTATAAAATTATCTCCAAAGGGATAAAATCGGTTAAAGAACGGGTGACGAACATTTCTGAGCATCTGATTGAACCGATTGACACGGATGCTTTCAGAAACCTGATGGTGGATAGCATTATGCAGGGATCCAAAGCGCAATATCAATTAACGGACGCGGATCGGGAGCGAATCAAGGCCATTGCCAAAGAAAAATTTGAAAGCTGGGAATGGAATTATGGCAAATCCCCGAAATTCAACATTACCAAAACCGGCCGCTTTGACGGCGGGAAAATGGAGTTTAAGCTGGATGTGAATAAAGGCAAAATCACGGACTGTCATATCTATGGCGATTTTTTTGGAACCATGGACATTTCGGTTTTAGCGGAGGCCCTGATTGGCACGGCCTATGAAAAAGAAAGCATCAAAAAAGCCATTGAAGCCTGTGATATCAAACAGGGATTCTACAATATTAATGTCGATGAGCTGGCAGATATCATTTGCTGAGAGTTGAGATCAAAGAAAAATACCCTGTCTATTGATTTAGATGGGGTTTCTTTATATCGGTTAGGAAGCTCGGTGACACCAGGACTTTACCTTTTCCGGTTAATACGTTACAATAGGTTGGTAAATGATAGGGTTGTTCAGTTTTGAACGCCGGACAAGTCTTACATGAAATATTAAAGAAGCTGTGATAAAATCATCGGTATGCTCAAAATACAAAGGTGTATTTCTAAAACGTGGCATGCGAAATGATTGCGGACCAGAAGGAGACCAATATATGGATAGTTCAAGAAAATTTATTATCGTATCAATCAGTGCTGCGGTGCTGCTGATTATTTTAGTCAGTTGCACGCTGGCTTACTCAGGACGGGACAATACCCTGATGTCCGATAAAAGTTTGAGTTTTGAGATCAACGGATTTAATGTGGAGTTGCCGCTTTCACAAAACGATGCAGTTTACGATGCTGTGAGTTTGAGCAGTGTCACTGAGAACAAAATAAAGTTAATCAATGAGGTTGGCGCCACCGTTAAAATAAACGGGAAAGGCATCGGCGCTGGCACAACCATGGATTTGAAATTGGATAAGCTTTCACCCGGGGAACTGATTAAAATTCAGGTGGGTAACGAAAAGGATGAGCGGGTGATTTATCTGCGAACCTTATCTTCCCAGCTACCGGAAATCATTTCAGCCGGAGCGAGCAGTTACGATGGAAATTACTATGCTGCAGTGGCAACTGGGGGGGCAGCTTTATATCAACTGAACAATCACGGTGAAGTGGTTTTTTATATTGCCAAATCACCGGAACAGGCCAACGGAGAATCCTATCGTGACTTCAAAAAGCACGTTTTTGAAAATGGCACGGTCCGCTACAGCTACCAACGGGTTTTTGGCGACGGTAATGGTATTGGTTATGCGGCGGGAGAACGGGTAATTCTGGATGATCGCTACAAGGAAGTAGATACGATTACCCTGGCCGGGAGTGATCTCGCAAAAGAAGGCGATCCGGTCGATGGCCGGGACTTTATTTTAATTGATGATAACCATTATATTGTCGAAGCATCGCAATTGGTGCTGGTGCACAATATCCCTGACGGTCTGGGTGCCAACCCGATGGGATCAAAGGTGATTAGAAACCTGATCCAGGAAGTGAAAGATGATCAGGTTGTGTTTGAATTTAACACCGATTCCCATCCGGAATTTTATGGTCTGAGCATCAACGACCATGATTACAGTAATGTTACCGGACAGAGTCCGGATTATGCCGGATTGAATCGGATGATCATTGATTCCACTGATAATAATCTGATCGTATCATTTGGAAATATGAATACAATGATGAAAATCGATCGGGAAACCCGGAATGTGATCTGGAAATTATCCGGCAATGGCGATGAGTTTGGGATGTCTCCCGAACAAAAAACATCTGGTCAAACCGATATCGCTATCACAGCTGAAGGCGAATTAACGGTATTTGACAATGCCACAGCTACTGGTCAGACCCGAGTTCTGAAAATAAAACTGGATGAAGTCAACAAGAAGATTTTGGGCTATCAGGAATATAAGATGCCGGGTAAAACTTCACTGGCCTATGGCAGTGCCCAGAAAATCGGCGATAACATTGAAGTGTATACCATTGGCTGGGGTTTGCCAAAGGATGGCAATGTGGCGATTTCGGAAGTGGATTTCAATACCGGCAAAAAACTACTGGAAGTCAGTCTCCCTCAGGGCGTAGCCAATGACCGGGTCCAGAAGTTTAAATAAGAAGTCAAAACGAATGGAGATGAAACATGAAGTCATTATTTTTATGCTACCCAAAGTGCTCAACCTGTCAAAAAGCCAAAAAGTTTCTGGCTGAAAATCAGATTGATGTGGAAGAGCGGCACATTGTCGAGGATCATCCCAATAAAGCGGAATTGCTTAACTGGATGAAGCGCTATCAGGGTGATGCCAAAAAGTTTTTTAACACCAGTGGGTTGGTTTATCGGGGACTGCAATTAAAAGACAAGGTAAAAACAATGACTCCGGATCAGATGGCAGAAATACTGGCCACCAATGGGATGCTGGTTAAGCGGCCACTGGTTGTTCTGGATGATCAGGTACTGGTCGGCTTTAAAGAAGAGCAGTGGCAAGCGGCATTATTAAGCGATAAACAGGATTAATCCTCAAAGTGGCCGTTATTTTCTCCTATAAATGATTTGTAAGCCTGAAAGTCATGGTCTATAATGGAATAAGGATGATTAATCGAACACAAAGGAGAAAGTTAAATGTCACGAAAAACCATTGAAAAATTTAAAAAACAACCTGAGACGGATGTCGTGGAAATCGTTGAAATGGAACTGACTGAATATACCTACCCCAAAAGCGGAACGGGTATCTGTCCTCAATGCGGTGGCAAAATGAACGGCGTTGGCTTGGATTGGGAATGTGAAGGCTGTGATTTAAAGCTGGTCGGGCCAGTATTTTAGTGAACACAAACGACATAAACATAAGAAAGTACATTTGCCAAAAAATTGGCAGGTGTACTTTTTTATTGAGCAAGAAATGGGGCTTATGGTTGAAGGAGCGGCAGCAAATCTTAACAGTTTCCGAACGACGAGCGGAATAATTAGAGATATTCCTAAAAAATCATGATTTTACGTGACATCGTGATTAAATATGGTAAAATGATGATAACTTTTAGATAATTTGCTTGAAAGCAATATGTGGATTAATAATTTGACTGCGTGATCCAATGTCCCATAAGAATTTATGAAGATAACTGATGAGCGAGTGAAAATAAATGAGACCAAATCCATGGAGGAAAATAAAATGACGATTACCTATGAATTAGGGAAATCTTTATATGTGAACATCACCAATCGCTGTAGCAACGCCTGTACGTTTTGCGTAAGAAAAGATGAACCGACAATTAATGGAGTGGACGATCTCTGGTTGGAGAAAGAACCAACTCAGGAAGAAATACAAGCCGATATTTTAAAGCGGGATCTTGATCAATATGAGGAACTGGTTTTTTGCGGATATGGCGAGCCGACCTATCGTTTGGACGAAATCTGCGCCATCGCGAAGGAAGTAAAAAAAATTCATCCCATCCCGATTCGGATCAATACCAACGGTCATGGAAATCTGATCTATAAGAAAGATATGACGCCGCTTTTAAAAGATGCCATTGATGTAGTTTCGATTAGTTTGAATGCTAAAAACAAAAAAGAATACGATGAATTATGTCGTCCGGTTTTTGAAAATGCCTATGAAGAGCTATTGGAGTTTGCCCGATTAGCCGGAAGATACACCAAGGTGATACTAACCATTGTGGATATCTTACCCATTGAGGATCAGGAAGAATGCCGCCGAATCAGTCAGTCAGTCGGGGCAGAACTACGGATCCGTTCCTATATTGATTGAGGGAAATTGGTGATGAGGGAACCACTTCTGAAATGCACAACCGCAATTTAAATCCCCACGGCCATAACATCGGCGGGAAAGAGATTTGGGTGGTCGATGATCATCAATATGTGCTGCTAATCTGGGGAAGCTTGTTTAAAGTCCGAAAACAGCCAATGGTTCTGGTGAGCATTGATTTTCATCCCGATACCAATCCGCCGTTCTGGTTATCGGCTTATCAAAAAGCGATGGCCATTGATCCTGACCGGGAAGCGGAGCTGGTGGAAAAATTCCAGAACAGAATGCTGGCCGCTTTGGAGCCGCTTAATCTGAATAGCGTGGAGATGGCCATCGGTCAGATGCGCAATGACGAGCACATCAATACCGCCATGGAATTGGGTTATCTGAGTGATTATCATATGATTAATTGCATGGAGAAGCATGTCTATGCACGGGGCAGCCACTATCTGGTTCCCAAAAACCAATTTGGCAGCCTTGAGGACGCGATGTTTAAAAGCATCGGATTGCCGCTGGATCAGATTGGTGCGGAGGAACTGATTCTTGATATCGATCTGGATTATTTTTTGCGCCCGGAAAATTTCGGTCTGGATCTCAATCAAAACAGGATCTTTGCAGAGTTGGTCAAGCAGGCCGGGATTATCACGGTGGCCCGATCCAAAACCTATTTTGATTATTTGAAAAAGGAATCATGGTCGATCGAGTGCTGCGAAGAAAAACTGATCGGGCTGCTAACAAAAATCATCAAGAAATAGCTGCCCCCGAAAGGACACTCAAATATGATCGCTGCCGGAATGATAGGAGATCAATCAGATGGGAAAATACAGTGAAGAAA
>CAZEBY010000026.1:0-7615 GCA_964510565.1 uncultured Lachnospiraceae bacterium
TTATTGATGGTATTGGCCATGTGAATATAGTCCGAAATATCCCGGTAGATACAGATGGCGGCCTCGACCTTTTTCGGATCAGTTTTTGAAAAAACTGGGTAGGTGCTACTGATCACATCGGCAACTTTTCCGGAAGGGGAGGTATATTTGACATGGACATCCTGAACCTTTTTTCCGGTCTTCAAAACCAGGGATTCCATTGATTCATTTTCAAGATAATCATATATATCGGACATGTTTTTACCAATGACGTCTTCGTGTTTCATATTCTCGATGATTTCACAGCCCTTGGAGTAGCAGATGATTTTTCCGCTGGCATTGACAACATGAATGCAGACATCTTCGATGCGTTCAACATCCTGAATGGGAAAAGAATTTTCGCCAAAAGCCTCCAAAATGAATTCTTCTTTTACTTTCACTGGTATTCTCCGTTTCGGGTTTACTGAATAAACAGTATGATAACATGAAATCCAAAAAAATCATAGAGACAACCCGGAAAAGGGGTTGTCCGTCTGATTGATAAGGGGATTAAACACAGATTATTGATAATTTTTTTCGATTTTTTCAATCTCAACCAGGATCGAAGCTTCCAGAGTCGGAACCTCGTGGGTTTCCAGAATCGTATCAATTTTGGCATTGACCATTTCCAGAATATCGGATTGATCAGGGTTAACCATCCGGCGTTTAAAGAATTCCGGATACCAGACGCTTCTAAAATTACTGAGGGTGTGCATTTCATTGAGATAGTGTCCGCCGTGACCGACGCCTTTAATGACATCCATGGCCAGGGTTTCGTCATTCACTTCGACCCCGCTGGAGTAGGCCGACAGTTCATTGATCATTTCATTGGCTAAAACCACCATGGCGGGTGCCACCGAGTTACAATGATCCAGAACGCCGATATCATGAACGATATTCGCTTTGCTTAAAATGGAAGAGAAAAGTTCCATCTGAACCTCGGCAACCGACTGGGGATCGACGGTTTTGGCATCGCTGCAGCCTGCTGTGCCATAGAAGGGCAGGTTGTAATAGTTGGCCAGCTCTGAAGCCGCTGCCACCGACTTATGGAATTCAGGGGCACCATAGGAACCGATGGTGGTTTGCATGTCAAAGACAGTTGGCATGGATCCGTAAATCAGTGGTGCTCCTTCATTAACAGCCTGGGTAATGACCACACCAGCTAAAATTTCAGCGTTATTCTGGGTTAGCGCACCGGCGATGGTAATCGGCGAGGTGCCACCCATCATGCTGTACGGCATATAAACGACAGGGATTTTATTGGTGGCACTGATAAAGAGTTTTTCAGTGCTTTCCACCGGATGGGTCAATGGCGGAATCGGCTCACAATAGTTAAAGATAAAGGGTTTTTCAGCCAGTTCTTTGTGTCCACCGGCAACAATGGCAGCGATGTCAATGATTTCCTGAAGTGATTCGATGTCATTGGTCGAAAAATTGATGGTTTTGTCAAAGTTTTTCAGGGTTTCAATAAAGGTCACCTGAGATTGGACCAATGGATCCACGTCGGCACACATCCCCACTGACAGAATAAAGCTGATGTTGGATAAATAGCTGCCCAGTTTACACATGTTTTTAATATCTGCCTTCAGATAGGGGCGGGCCATATTGGTTTTATGATCAAGGATCTCCAGTTGATCGGAATGGGTTCCGAAATAGACATTGTTTTTGCTGTTGATGACCATATTGGGTTTGCCGTCCCGGGTATATAAGGTCAATTCTTTGGGGATGGTGTTCAGGGCCTTGTCAACAACCGCTTTGGGGAATTTGACCATGTCGCCATCAACGCTACAGCCATACTTTTTCAGCAGTTCAATGGTGCGGGCACCAACGATGCGCATACCAAAGTTTTCCAGCAGATCCATACTCTTTTCATGAATGGTTTCGATTTTGTTTTTATTTAATACATTGAATTCAATATTTCTTTGTGTGGTTTCCATAATGTCTCCTTAAGTCTTTAGATGAGCGCTATTAAATGCGTTCGCGATAGTTTGCCGGAATATAGTCGTTCAGCAGGGCAGCTTGTTCCTTGGTGATATCTGGCGGCGTATAGGAAGCCAGACGTTCGCTGACAGCGGCCTGAACGTCATGCAGAACCGGTTTGCTGCCATTTTCCTGCCATTGATTGGGATCTTCTTTATTAAAATATTTGGGAACAAAGAATTCCTCTTTGAACATCTTCGGAGTCCGGCCCTGGAGGAAGTTGCCCCGGGGTCCGATTTTGGCAATCAGATCATGACAGAGGTAGCTTTCTTCGGTGTTGATTCCTTTTAACAGACGGCGATTCATCCGATAGGTATCTTCGTCCATCAGGAATTTTTCAAAACTCAAGATATTAAAGCTACCCAGGATTCCACAGGAATGCAGCACCAGATCGGGGGCTGCTTCCAGGGTGGAGCGAATCATCATATCGGATTCAATTCCTGCTTGCATATCAAAATCTTTGGCATCACTCAAACCGCCGCCGGTTCGGCAAGGCAGTTTGTAAAAATCGGCCAATCCCCGGGTGGCATAAGAAATTAAAGCGGTTTCCGGAGCGCCGATGCTCAGCTGAACCGTGCGCAGGTTGGTGGAAGCCGAGGTTTGGCCATATACTACCGGCAAACCGGGCTTGACCAGTTGAGACATGACCATCCCGGCCAACACTTCTGCATTGGTCATGGCAATCAGTCCGGCCACCGAAGGCGGACCGGTGAGCACCGGCATGGCACAAGGGCTGAACCAGACGGGCTGATTCATATCAGCGGCAATCAGGAATTTTTCCAGCGGATCATGGTCAAAGCATAAGGGTGATAAAGAATTGACGTGGACGATATTATTGTAAACACCACTGCGGCCTTCAAACTTTTCGATCAGTTCCAGACCTTTTCGAAAAGATTCCCGGATGTTGGATTTTAACGGGAAGGTATTGGCTTGTAAATGTAAGGCTGTTTTATTGGAATATTTTAAGATCATGGCGATGGGGCTGAAGACCCGTTCATCCAGAGACAGGTTTTTGTCATCGAGGAAAATATTAAAGTAATTACAATTGATGACATCACTGGTATCGGACAACTTAAACTGATCAACGGCATCGTCATTGGTCATCTTATGTAAGTGGCCGTTTTCCAGTCGGAAAATATTCCCGACACCAGGCATTAAAATCAGGCTACCACCGCCGAGGGTGTGGTTGCCTTTGGAGTTTTCGATGGTAAAGCTTTCCGGTATGGTGGAAATAGCCGTCATGATTAATTTTTCATCAAGAAAGACGGTCTCCCCATCAATCCGGGCACCATGATTTTTGAAAATCTCCAGGATTTCAGGATGCTCGAATTTGATTCCAACTTCGTTGAGAATTTTCAGCGATTCGGCATGAATATTCTGGACATCTTCTTTTGAGACGTATTTTTCATATGGTTTCATTGTTATAATCCCCTTAATTGAGTTTTTTCTTTACAGACGAGCGTTTTGGACACGGTTTAGATGTCACCATAGTAATCGCGATGAGAAACACAGGAGTAAGCATAATCCAGCAAAGTTCCCCAGCTGAACACGGGTAGATCAACCGCCCGTTGAATGGCCCGGGCAAAAGGCTGCATACCGGTACATTCTAACATGATGGCCTTAATATCCGGATGTTTGGCGATGAATTCTTTGGTTATGCGAATCATATCCTTTTCGGATTCATCATAATAGCTTTCCGGAATCTCCGGTCGTTTTTCATGATCCCAGAGGGTGTCAAATTGCGGGCAGCCGTATTCATCCTGGGCACCGGCGATATAGAAGTTACTGTTTAGATCAATGCCAACTTTTTCCAGATGGGTATCGGTCAGGAACCGTTTTTGAGCGCAGATAATGCCAACGGCACTATCGGGTCCAATGGTTTGCTGAATAAAGGGGACCTGTAGCAGACTGGACATAAACACCGGAATGTCAACGGCAGCAGCAACATCCTGTTGGAAATAAGCGAAATAGCCGCATTCAGCTGCGATCGCTTTACAACCCATTCGTTCAAGGTTTTTCGCCGCCTGAACAATCGGTGCCCGACAGGGTGTTTTGTCCTGTTCCCATACCAGGGTGTAGTTATCTACTCCCTGAGCAATTTCATACTGAATCGGAAAACCCCAGGCACTGGCATTACGGACATCGCCAGGAAAACCGGGATAGGCATCATCCAATACCATAATACCAATCCCCATCCCATAACAGGTATGGTTTTTTCGGGTAGTCATGTAATTAATTCCTAAATCTCTTTGCATTTCTTCCTCCTGAATCGTTAATATGTATTTAATAGAGTTTTGCTATTTGCTGATTTAATACAAGCAAGTCTTGTGCCAAGATCTAAAACTCTTACAACGAAAGCAAAAAGTGTAGTACTCTGTGGGCAGCTTAAAAAAGATCAGCAGCTGGACTTTGTCAGGCGAAGTGTTCAGCACGATTCAGGTCTCAAATTAATGAAAAAAATACGGAATTGACATTATAATAGAAGACAAACAATGAAATAAAAATAATGAGTGATCCAAACAAAAGGACGATGCAGTAATTTTTAAAGAAATAACAAAGCAGATGCAAAAAACAATGACATGCAAAAAAATGAGATGGTCAGCAAAAATCCCTGTTTTAAGCAGATTTTTGTAATGGATTTCAGACAATCTGATTAGGCGGTGCATAATCTTTTGCAGGACTACGGAATCATTGTAAAAATGACGGCTTAAAATAGGCTTAAAACTGCAGAAATTTAAAGATCAGATTATTTTACGAATTGGCACAAAGCTTGCGATAGATACCGGATATAAAGCAGTGGCTAAATATCAGTGGGAGGTGTCAAAAAAAGCAGACGGGTTTTATGGCAAAACTGTAATTTGGGGGAAATCATTATTATGTGTTTACAGGTTTAAAACAGAAAAAATTAGGAGGAGAGAATCTTATGTTAAAGCGAATACGTATTGTTCCGGTTGCGATTCCCATCGTATTAATGGGTATTATTCTCATTATCGGATTTATCAGTCCCGATGAGTTTACCACCATTATGACCGATTTCTTTATCGCATTGATGGAAAATGCTGGTTGGATGGTTTCCATCGGGGTATTGATCTTTGTTGCTTGTATGGCAGTATTGTTTTTGCATCCCTTCGGGAGTATTAAATTTGGTGGGAAAAACGCCGTGCCCAAGTATAAAACCTGGATCTGGTGGGCGATCTCACTTTGTGCCGGGATTGGAACTGGAATTGTTTTCTGGGGTGCAACCGAGCCACTGATGCACACCTTTGCGCCACCACCGTCAGTTGGTTTGGAACCCGGCAGTCTGGATGCGGTTATCTGGGGGATGAGCAAATCCTTTCTGCATTGGTCATTTTCACCTTATTCCATCTATGCGGTAGCCGGGATCACCATTGGTTATGCTTACTATAATATGAATAAAAGCTATACAGCCAGTGCCGGTCTTGTTTATTTAAATGATGGTAAAGAACTAAATGCCAAGATTAATACCATCATCGACGGGATCATTCTTTTTGCCATCTGTGGTGGGGTTGCCGGTTCACTCGGCTACGGATTGCTGCAGATTGGTAGCGGACTTAATTTCGTGTTCGGAATTGAACCGGGGCCAATGGTTTGGGCAATCATTGCCTGTGTTATTATTACTTCCTACACCATTTCCAGTGCTACTGGTCTCGATCGTGGGATTGCCTGGCTCAGTGATAAAAATGCCTGGATCTTTATTGCCCTGATGATCTTTGTGTTGATTTGCGGACCGACTGCCTATGTGTTTAATCTGTTCACGCAATCATTTGGTTATTTTGTCAATAATTTTATTGATCTGAGCCTGTTCACCCAACCAATGGTGGATAGTGATTTATGGCCGCAATGGTGGGATATGTATTGGATGGTTGACTGGTTGTCCTTTGGACCGATCGTTGGTTTGTTCCTGGTAAAACTGTCCTACGGCCGAACCATCCGTGAGTTTATTGTCGTCAATGTCATTCTGCCAGCCTTTTTCGGGATTCTCTGGTTCAGTGTTTTTGGCGGTTTGGCTCTGGATCTGCAGCTGCGCGGCGTGGCTGATATGGCCGGCTTCCTGACTGACAATGGCGCTCAGGCCTTTATGATGTACATCTTTGAATTCCTGCCCTTTACCGAATTAATCCGCATCATTATGCTGGTTACCATTGGTTTATCCTTTATTACCCTGGCGGATTCGATGACATCAACTATTTCGACCATGTCATTAAAACAATCCAAAGGTGTAAAAGAAGCACCGCTGCCGATTAAAGTATTCTGGGGCGTCTTCATTGGTTTGATTTCGCTGGTATTTGTTATCAGCGGTGGGATTGACGGGATCAAGATCGTTAAAACCATTGCCGGGTTCCCGATTCTCTTTATTGAACTGGCGATGATTCTGGGCTTCCTGTATCATTTATTCTCCGGCAAACTAAAGCGGGATGAATTGGAGTATGCCGATTTCATGGATGGTGAAGTGGCAGCAGCTGCGGCTGAGGCCGAAGCGGAGCTGGCGGATACCCATATTCATAAAAAATGGTATACCCTGGAAAAGCAAAAAGACAATAAAACAAATAAGGACGAATAAAGTGATTCTAAAAAGAGTGTGGCTTAAGCCAGACTCTTTTTTAAATGCATCGCTTGTTTAGGCGGGGGATTCTGGTGGTTATCCGATCAGCTGCTTGAAACAATCGTTAAGCTGCGAAGATAGCGCTGACAAGATCCCCGGATTTGTAAAAATAAACCAGTCTGGCGATGCAAAATACGGTAACATGCAAAAATACGTGACATCCGTCAGAAATCCCATTAAATCAATACTTAGCGTGAGTTTATTAATAAATAAAGGTTATCGAAGGTCTTTGATGGTTTGAAATTTTGCACCTGAATATTTGGAACAGACCGAAAGGTCGCTGGCAAACGACACAAAACCCCCGAACACTTTAAAAAGTGTGCAGCTTCATATCTTGGCACGAACCTTGCTTTAATACTGCAGTGAGTAAACAAACCATCAATTATTCCAAATTGAGATGATTAAAAGGAGAAAAGATATGGCAGACATGAGTTATTTAAAAGACAAGCCCATTGCAGTATTGGGGGCTGGTGCAGTTGGTAAGGCGATCGCTGGTGACTGTGCCTTGGGTGGCGCTAAAGTTCGAATTTGTGATTTCGAACCATTCGCCGAAAAAACATTAAAAAATGTTGAAAAAGTAGGGATCAAATTCTTTGGCGAGCAAGTCAATCTTTATGGTTTTGAGCGGGAAGGTTTTGCCAAAATGGAGAAGGTGACCACCGATGTGGCCGAAGCTGTCAAAGGTGCGGGTATTATTGTCGTCGCAACGCCTACTTTTGGACACAAACCTTTTTTTGAAAAACTGATTCCCTGTCTGGAAGACGGACAGGTTATTCATATTTTCCCCGATAATTTTGGTAGCTTGATCCTCCGCAAAATGATGCGGGAAGCTGGCTGTACTAAAAATGTTATCGTTGGTGGCTGGTCAAGCTCAACCTATGGCAGCCGGGTCGAAATGCCAGGTGGTGTGATTACCCATAAAATCCGGGTTTATTATCGGGCCATTACCCTGCGTGGAGCCGCCATGCCAGCAACCGATACGGAAAGCTTTAT
>CAZEBY010000026.1:7715-35646 GCA_964510565.1 uncultured Lachnospiraceae bacterium
GGGCCATTACCCTGCGTGGAGCCGCCATGCCAGCAACCGATACGGAAAGCTTTATCGAAAGCTCGAAGTATCTGCCATCAATGGATGCGGTGACCGAAGGCGAAGGTGCTGTCGCTGGGGATACCGTTTTAGACACTGGCTTCTCGAATGTTAATCCGGTACTGCACTGTCCCGGTGCCATCCTCGGGGTCTCCACGATGGAAAACTTTGGTACCATTTTTGGCGAAGATAAATTTAAATTCTCAATTTATTCTCATGCCTACTGTCCTTCCATTTCGCAGGTTCAATACACCTTCTATCAGGAAGAATGCCAACTGGCAGATACCATTGGTGTGGGCATTCAACCCTATGAAAAAGAGCATTTCTTCTCCCGGGAAAATGTCCTGGGCCAGGAATACATGGGCCTCGATTACCTGATTCCTTTTGACAAGCAGGATCCAATCCAATACGGTACCGGTCCTTTTACTATGGAAAACCGCTACATTACTGAAGATATTCCGGTTGGCTGTTATGTCTACCAGCAACTCGGTGATGTCTATGGGGTTAATACCCCGGTTGTCGATTCAATGATCAGTCTGGCCTGTGCCATCCTTGGTCGAGACCTGACTGCCAATGGCTATACCCTGGAATACATTGGGATTGACAACATGACCAAAGAAGAATTAAACGATTATTTAAGAACCGGAAAACTCAAATAGTCACCCCGCTATCCTCAGACACCCCTTAAAATAAGATAAATCAAGACCCTCAACCTTTCGCACGCTTTTTAAGCGTGTGATGGTGGATGGTCTGATAAGCAGACTGGTCTGAAAAAATAATAAATCCTTAAGGAGCGAATGATGAAAAAAAGTATTATTAATTTTAGAGAAATGGCCGAAAAGAAAGAAAAAATTGTTTATATTACCGGCTATGATTATTTAACGGCCAAATATGAAGAACGGGCTGGCGTCGATATGATCCTGGTCGGTGATTCACTGGGAATGGTAACCTTAGGTTACGAAACAACTTTTCCGGTAACGATGGATGATATGATCGCCCATTCATCAGCGGTCAGACGGGGTGCGCCCAATACCTTTATCGTTGGTGATATGCCCTATATGTCTTATCAGATTTCTGATGAAGAAGCCGTTTTTAATGCCGGACGTTTTACTAAGGAAGCCCTGGTTGATGCCATAAAGCTCGAAGGTGGAACCGAATCGGTTTGTAAACGAATTAAAGCTATCGCTGATGTGGGTATTCTGGTCATGGGACACATTGGCTTGACACCACAGTTTGCGGCCCAAATGGGTGGTTATAAGGCCCAGGGTAAAAGTGCCGGAGCCGCCATGGAATTATTGCGACAGGCCCTGGCCATTGAAGCTGCCGGTGCCTCCTTTATCCTGGTTGAAGGGGTTCCGGCAGTGGTTGGTAAAGCCATCACCGAACGCCTCAGCATTCCGGTTCTGGGTATTGGTGCCGGATCGTATACCGATGGTCAGTTATTGATTTATGCTGATATGGTCGGCTATTACGATGACTTTACCCCAAAATTTGTTAAAAAATATGCCAATGTTGGCGCCGAATTGTTAAAAGGTTTTACCGCTTTCTGTGATGAAGTTCGCAACGGCGCCTTTCCGGATGACAGTGTTCACACCTATGTGATTGCCGATGAAGAAGCCGCCGAACTGGAAAAATTGTTAGCTGAAATTAAATAAAGAAAACGAAGAAGGGTGAGATACTATGTTGAATATAGCCGATTTAGGACAATTTGTAATTGATGGCGATGAAGAGGGGATTATTGAGAATGTTAATCTTCTGATTGAAGCGAAAACCGATCCGATTGCGATCATCAATGAAGGATTATTATCAGGGATGAATGTGGTTGGTGAAAAATTTAAGAATGGGGATATGTTTGTACCCGAAGTGCTGATGGCAGCCCGGGCCATGAATGCCGGAATGGCTATTGTCAAGCCGCTGATCGCCGATCAAGATATGCCCAGTCTGGGAACCATTGTTATTGGTACCGTCAAAGGGGACTTACACGACATTGGCAAAAATTTGGTCGTGATGATGCTGGAGAGCGCCGGTTTCAAGGTTGTCGATCTGGGCATCGATGTTAAAGTTGAGCAATTTGTGGCGGCTGTCAAAGAACACAACGCCGATATCGTTGGCATGTCAGCGATGCTGACAACCACCATGACCTATATGCAGGAAGTCATCAAAGCCTGTCAGGATGAAGGCTTAACAGTTAAGTATCTGGTTGGTGGAGCACCATTATCAACAGCATACAGCGAAAAATTAGGGGCCATTTATGCTGCCGATGCTTCAGGCGCTGTCGATACTGCTAAAGCGTTAACTGCATAGCTAAGCGTTAAAATAGACGAGACATTAAAGATTGTGACAGAAAAGCACTCTGAGTCAGGAGTGCTTTTTATAAATATGAAATAAGAAGAATGAGGCAAGTATGTCAATGGGAATCATTGCGGCCATGGCTGCCGCATTGGCGGCCGGACTCATTCCGGTATTAACCAAGGCTCTGATGCTGGATGGATTGGATGCCACCACAATTTTATTTTATCGGTATGCCACTGTGTTTATCATGCTGGGACTGACTTTTATCATGAAGAAGGAACGGATCAGGGTCACAAAAAAACAGGCTGTCGAGTTGGTTGCTTTTTCGGCAGTCGGCTATGGTGGATCTACTTTTTTATTGGCCCAGGCCTTTAATTATATGCCAATGGGATTAGCCACGATGCTGTACTTCTCCTATCCACTTTTTGTGATGCTGATGATGGCCCTGATTTTTAAAGAAAAACCTAATTGGATAAAAATGATTGCCCTGGCTATTGCCATCACTGGCATTATTTTTCTGATGAACTTTAGTCTCGATCTTGTCAATTGGGGGAGTGTATTGGCTTTGGGATCAGGACTGGCCTATGGCATTTATCTGGTCAGTCTTCAGCAAAGCAGTCTAAGAACTCTGGAAAACCGGGTGATTATCTTTTATCTGGGGGGGATTTGCGTCGTATTTTTCGGAATTCAGGGTTGTTTTTTTTCCGGCAACGCGGAGTTTCTGCGATTGCCAGCGAAAGGGATTTTTTTGACCGTGGCATTAGGGGCGATCACCATCTTTGTACTGCAAATGGTTACCGTTGCAATCAAGCGCATTGGATCAACCCAAACCGCTTTGATCATCGCGTTTGAGGCCGTGGTTACCCTGATATTGGGAGTAGTATTTTACGGTGAGCCCTGGAATGGCAACACCATTGTCGGTGCTGGGCTGATGCTGGTATCGGTAATTCTAGTCAGTTGGCGCACGGATCCCGACCCGTTATCCACTCCCCATTAAGATGCTGGCGTTGGGAGCTAAAACCATGATAATCATCGAAAAAGAGTGGCAGTGTAAAGGTAATTAAAAATAAACGAGAGAAAACAATAATGAGGTAAAGAAATGGGAAAAGATCTGATTTTAAAAACGTTAAGACACGAAACCGTCGATGCGGTACCATGGGTGCCGTTTAGTGGTGTGCATGCCGGTTTTCTTAAAGGTTATACAGCCCGGGACGTACTGACTGACGGTGATAAATTATTTGAGTCATTAATGGAAGTTCATAAGCTATATACCCCCGATGGGATGCCAGTGATTTTTGATCTGCAAATTGAAGCCGAAATCCTCGGCTGCGAGCTGTTATGGGCCGAAGATAATCCGCCGTCGGTAATGAGTCATCCCTATGCCGGGGAATTGACGGTACCGTGTAAATGCAAGATTCCCAAAATAACGGATGGTCGAATTCCGATGGTGGTTGATGTGATGAAACGGGTCAAAGCGGCAGTCGGCGAGGACACCGCCCTCTATGGTTTGATCTGTGGACCGGTCACTCTGGCTTCGCATATCCGTGGCAGTGAGTTTTTTATGGATATCGTCATGTATCCGGAGTTTGTCAAAGAACTGGTGGGTTTCTGCGTGGAAGTCTGCAATGCCATGTCAAGTTACTATATTGAAGCCGGGATGGATGTGATTGCTCTGGTCGATCCGTTGATCAGTCAGATTTCACCAAAATCAATTGAGGCCCTGTTTATGGAACCCTTCCAGGCGGCCTTTGATTTTATCCGCAGTAAAGGGGCATTAAGCAGCTTCTTTGTTTGTGGTGATGCCACCGTTCAGATGGATGTGATGTGCCGCACCAATCCTGACGGGATTTCGATTGATGAGAATGTCAATATTTATGAAGCCAAGAAAATTACCGACCACTACAATATTACCATTGGCGGAAATATCCCGCTGACCACCACCCTGCTGTTTGGTAATCAGCAGGATAATATGAAATATATTGTCGACATGCTGGATAACATTGATCATCATAATCTGATTGTCAGCCCCGGCTGCGACATGCCGTATAATGTTCCTGTTGACAATACGGTAGCCACCGTCCAGGCGATTAAGCAAACCGAAACCGTCCGCAAGATGATTGAAAACTATGAGGCCGTTGATGAAGAGATCCCCGTGGAACTGCCAGATTATGACAACCTGGAAAAACCGCTGATTGAAATCTTTACTCTGGATTCAGCAACCTGTGCGGCTTGCACCTACATGGTTAAGGGCATCCTGTTGGCCGAAGAAGAATTTGGTGATCGGGTTGAGATTAAAGAATATAAATATACCAATAAAGTGGATATTGCCCGGACTAAAAAAATGGGCGTTCAGCATCTGCCATCGACCTATATTAATGGCGAGCTGAAGTGGTCGTCAATGATCCCCAGTAAGCAGGAATTAATTGAAGTCGTTGGTCAATACTTATAGCAATATATTCTTTGCCGGTTTGGATCGATATGACAGCAGGCAAAACGAAGTATTAATTAAAATGTGAACAGAAAAAAATAAGGAGAGCAGTCCCCGAGTTGATAGCGAGGACGGATAAAGAAAATAATGTTAAATTTAAATGAATTGACACAGGCCCTGGGTGATTTGGAAGATGGTCTGGTAATGGATCTGTTAAAAGAATTTGCGGCGACTAATCCATCGGAAGCAGAAGCGCTTGAAGCGGTTGCAGCCTGTCAGGCGGGGATGGCCATCGTCGGGGATCTTTTTGAAAATGGCGAGTATTTTGTTGGTGATCTGATCTTTGCAGGTGAATTACTGACCGAAGCCATCAACGTTTTAAAACCATCCCTGGGAAGTGGCGACACCAAAGTAATGGGAACGATTCTCTTGGGAACCGTTCAAGGGGATTTACATGACATCGGCAAAAATATCTTCAGAAGCATGGCCGAAGCAGCAGGCTTTGAGGTGGTGGATATGGGCATTGATGTTAAAGTTGAAACCTTTGTGAGCAAAGCGCAAGAAATAAAACCTCAAATTATCGGAATGAGTGGGGTGTTAACCCTTGCGATTGATTCGATGAAGGATACGGTCGAGGCTTTAAAAGAAGCTGGTGTCCAATCAAAAATTATTATTGGTGGAAATCCGGTGACGAAAGAATCTTGTACCTTGGTTGGTGCCGATGCTTTTACGACGAATGCGGCTGAAGGCATCAAGATCTGTCAGGGTTGGGAATAGGAGCAGCATATGATAATCATTGGAGAAAAGATCAATGGCAGCATCCCGGCAGTAAAGGCAGCTATTGAAAATCGTGATGCTGCGTTTATTGCCGATCGGGCGGTTAAGCAGACAGCGGCGGGAGCTCATTTTATTGATGTCTGTGCCAGTACCGCGCCGGAATATGAAGTTGAAACGCTGAAATGGTTAATCGCTATTGTTCAGGATGTGACCGAGACACCGCTGTGTATCGACAGCCCGAATCCCCGGGTGATTGAAGCCGTGTTTAAATATGCCAATAAACCGGGAATGCTTAACTCGATCTCGGAAGAAGGCGATAAATGCGAGGTGCTGCTGCCGCTGATGGAAGGCAACACCTGGGAAGTGGTCGGCTTGACCTGTGATGATCGGGGGATTCCCAATAATCTTGAAACAAAGTTGGACATTACTAAAATTATGGTCGAAAAAGCTGACAAATATGGAATTACCCCGGATCGGATTCATATTGATCCCTGTGTTATGGCCCTGTCGACGGAGAATAACTCGATGCTTAATTTTGCGGAGGAAATTCGATCGATTAAAGCGCTGTTTCCGACCATCCATGTTACCGGGGCCATCAGTAATATTTCGTTTGGACTACCGGTACGGGGCTTGATCAATAAAACCGCCATGGCCTTTGCCATTCAGGCTGGCATGGATTCAGCCGTGATGGACCCGCTGAATCGGGAGATGAGAGAAACCATTTTTGCCACCTATGCCCTGCTGGGACAGGACAAACATTGCCGAAAATACAGCAAGGCATTCCGAGCTGGCCAAATCGGATCCGTTGGAAACAAATAAGGAAAAACAGGACTGAAGCGCAGGCTGCTTCAGTCTTTTAAATAATAAGGAGCAATGGAATGAAGCTGATTTTATTGACAGGATTTTTGGGAGCGGGAAAAACAACCTTTTTAAAAAAGCTCTTAAACGAATATGAAGGCCGAAAAATTGGGGTTCTGATGAACGAATTTGGTGAGATCGGGATTGATGGACAATTGATCAAAAACGAAAATTTTGATCTGATTGAATTGAACAATGGCTCGGTTTTTTGCGCCTGTTTAAAAGAAAACTTTATCAGCGGATTGGCTCAATTCTTAAATCATGAACTGGAAATCGTCTTTGTGGAATCCTCTGGGGTTGCTGATCCTGCCAATATGGGAAGCATCCTAAAAACGGTGACTAAAATCGCCGGTAAAGCTTATGATTATCTTGGATCCATTTGTATTGTTGATGCACGCTATTTTCTCAAACAGTTTGATGTGATTGCGGCACTGGAAAAACAGATCATTTATGCCAGTAAGGTTATTATCAATAAAGCCGATCTCCAAAATCCGGAAACGCTTCAAGTGATTGCACAAAAAATTGCGACAATTAACCCGACAACAGAAATTTATCAGGCGTCCTTTTGTGAAGTACCCCTGGCTGATTTGGTCATGACGATGAGCAGTCAAAGCAGCCAAAACAGTAGGTCGACAAATACCTGGGAAAGCCGTCCGCAGGCCTGTGTTTTAAGAACCGATGCGGTGCTTGACTATCAAAACTTTGAGATGTTTTTAGAGGAGATAAAATTTTCCACCCATCGGCTCAAAGGGTTTGTCAAAACGGATCAGGGCATTTTTGAAGTGTGCAGCGTCAGTGACTTGGCGAGTCTGAAGCGATGGGACGAAGCGGTTGAAACGACCGAAATTGTGCTGATTTCAGCAGTCGGCATCCGGATGATCAGTGATTTGCTGCGACTCTGGAAACAGTATTTTGGGGATACGCCAATGCGCATATAATTTTACGGGAGCGACTTAAAGATTGAAATCAGGACAAAGATAATTATCCTTGCCTTCTTTTTACAGTACGGCTATAATTTAACTATATGGAGGTTGAAGATGAAAAAGCTGGGGATAATACTTTTGTTTTTTGTTCTGACAGTCTTTGGACTTTCAGGCTGCGGCATTGTCGACTATTTAACGGCGACTAGGGATACCACTGGTATGGCCGCCAAAAAACTGCCGGAAATGATCCTTGACGAACCTTTTTTGGTAACCACCGTCTATGGCGATTACAATCTCACCATCAACGGGGTAAGAACCACCGCGGAACGAAATAAAAATGTAAAATCTGATCCCAATCAGGTCATCTTTCTCGATTATACCTATGAAAATATCAGTTATGAAAAGCAAAATGAGGTGGAGTTTTTTTTAGCTCAGGGAGATTTTGTAGTTACGGATGAGGCAGGAAATGAATTGGAAACCTATAATCTCAAAGACCCCAACCGGATGATTCAGGAAACTCCCATTGGTGCCAGCTGTTCGGCCAGTCTGGCCTACGCCCTGGAAACCGACAGTAAAACGCTCACAGTTACCTTTATCAGAGGAAAAAGCCGAGAGATTGCCCAGATTATCATTCCGATTGAGTGATAAAGCAGCAAAATTTACAAAGGGTTCCAATTTGAAAAACAAAAAAGTAGCCTAAAAAATAGTGTAGTGTAAGGATATAAAGACAAAGCATTCTGTTTTCCCTTCAGGAATTCCATTGCTTTGTCTTTTTGTATTCAAAAAAAACATCGGTGCATTCAGCGGTGATTTCTATTGGCGTTTAAATTGATTTTTAAGTGATGTGTATTTGATTGCATCACTGCGATTAGTTTAGTATAATGAATGACAAAGAAATGATTATAAAGAAATTTGAAAGGACAGTCATGATGGATTCCAAGAATAAACGAGTAAAACAAATGCTCAAAAATTTTCTGATGATCTTTGTGCCGGGATTCCTGATTGTGGCGACTTTTGCCAGTATCTTTATATACATCAATATTGAAAATGGGAAGAACATCATTAAAATCAGACAGTTGAATAACAGCGAAATTGTCAGCGTCAATGTCAATTCGATTTTTGAGGATATCAAGTCAGATGGAAATATTATCCTGAACTCCAGTGAGATCAAAGCCTATGTTGGCAATTCAGCAGACAGCACGAATCAGAATGAACTGAAACGGATCTTTTCCAATATGATGATCAATAAAAAAATTTATGATGCGATCCGCTTTGTTGGAACCGATGGTTATGAAAAGGTTCGGGTGAATGCCGACGGTATAGGAACGACGGCAGTTATGGCCAATGAATTGGTATACCAGGGCGACCAGGCCTTTTTTGCAGAAGGGGACAAGTTAAACCCCGGAGAAATTTATATTTCACCGATGGATTTAAGCAGGAAAGATGGCGTGGCTGAAACGCCAATCAAGCCGTTGATGCGGCTGGTGATTCCTGTTTTTAATCAGGACAACGAGCATCAGGGGATCCTGGTTTTAGATTACCTGGCTCAAAATATGTTGACGCAGATCGAAAATGATTCAAAAAGAAATATCGACATGAAAATTATTCTATTAAGCGAAGAGGGTTATTTTCTTTTGAGCGAAAATAGCAACAAAAACTTTTCGTTTATCTTTGGTGAGCAGCAAGGATCTTCATTCAGCCAGGAAAATCCGGAAATCTGGCAGGCTATTCTAAATAATGACAGCGGTTATTTTGACGATGGCAAAGATCTCTATTTTTATACGCGGATCTATCCCCTGAAAGATTATCAAAACCTTCATTGGGTGTTGCTTGGTGCCGCGCCCCTGGATGTACTGGGCGTTTTTTCCAATGAAGATAATCGGACCATTGTCCTGATTGCCGCTTTATTGATTCTTGTTTTGGGAATCATCAGTGTAATTGTTTCGTGGCTTTTGCTGGTGCGCAAAGAGGCTAATTCCCGGGAAAAGATTACAGACAGCATTTTTAAAAATTCCAAAGAGGGCATTATGATTATGGATGCCGATATGCGAATAGTTTATATCAATAAAGCCTGTTCGACCATTACCGGTTATCCGGAAAGTGAAGTGCTGGGTAGAAGACCAATCGACTTTAAGACCGGTGAAAAGCTGAAAAGTATTTATAATGATATCTGGAAAACGGTTAATGAAGAAGGCAAGTGGCAGGGTGAAGTTACCGATGAACGAAAAGATGGGTCCACTTATCCCAAGTATATTACCATATCAACAATTTATGACAGTAAGAGCGATGGTTTAAGCAATTATCTGGAGGTTTTTGAAGATTTAACCAGTGCCAGGATTAATGAAGAGGCCATCAATAAAATTAAATATTATGATGAGGTGACGGGATTACCCACGCAAGTGCTTTTTGAAGTAAAAGCCTGGGAGTATATCAAGCAATACGATCACATGGCAATCATTGTCATACAGATCACAAATTATAATGCCCTCTATGATAATCTGGGAAAAAAATCCGGGAACACCTTAATTAAAGAAGCGACCCGGCGGATTCTGACATTTTTAAGTGTTGAGGATCTGTTAGGGATGCTGCACAAAGACCAGTTTGTTATTGCCCGGATCAACAGCAGTGATAAATTGGAGCTGGGACAATTGATCAATAAAATGATGACCTATTTAAAAGAAGCGATTATCATTGACACGCAAAAGGCGTACTTAAATGTGTCGATTGGGGTTTCACTTTTCCAGGAGGATAGTGCTGATCTTGAAAAACTGATTGAATACGCGAATATTGCTAAAAATTATGCCTTGCAAACCGGTGATAATACCTATGTTTTCTATGAAAAAGAAATCAGGGAAAATTATCTCAACAACCTGAAACTGGAAACGGCATTGCGAAGTGCCCTGGAAAACAACGAACTCAGCTTAGACTATCAACCCCAGGTACAGGTCGGAACCCGGACAATCATCGCCAGTGAGGCGTTGTTGCGTTGGCACAATGAGAATCTGGGAGTGGTAAACCCGGGCCAGTTTATCCCGGTGGCGGAAAGAACGGATTTAATTATCCCCATTGGTAATTGGGTTTTGGAAGAAGCGATCAGGCAAAACAAAAAATGGCAAGACCTGACCAAAAGCCAAATCGGTGTGGCTGTAAATTTATCACCGATTCAGTTTAAAAAATCAGATCTGCCAAAAATCATTAAAGAACTGCTGGAAAAATATGAAATGGCGCCGGAGTTGTTGGAAGTAGAGATTACCGAAGGGATTCTGGTCGAAAACATGGCCGGAACTGGTAGCCAGCTGGAACAGATCAAAGCATTGGGGGTCAAGGTGGCCATCGATGATTTTGGAACCGGCTATTCATCGTTTAAATACCTGCAGAATCTCAATTTTGACAAGCTCAAAATTGACCGGGAATTTATTAAGGATTACCCCGAAAATGATAGCGGCAGCATTGCCAAAACGATCCTGAATCTGGCTGCCCAGTTGGATTTGAAGGTGATTGCCGAGGGGGTCGAAACCCATGAACAGTTTTTGTTTTTGAAGGAAAACAATTGTCATGAAATACAGGGCTATTATTTCCATAAACCGCTGTCTGTCAAGGACTTCGAATGTTTGTTAATGGAGCAGGTTTCAACCGAAGAGAATTAAAGAAAAATAGCCAGTAAATATGATATGATTTGAAATCAGGGTGGATACCTGAATAAAAATGCTTGAGTAGTGGCAATGGTTACGATGATTCCTTTTTGCGATTGATTAAAGGGAAGAAACGGTGAAAGGATTCAAATTGACTTTATTAGAAAATATTTTATCGCCCCAGGATTTGATCAATCTGTCAGAGGCAGAGCTTAATAAACTGGCTGGGGAGCTACGCAATCGGATTTTAGAAACGGTATCCAGAAATGGCGGCCATCTGGCTTCCAATCTGGGTATTGTTGAAACAACACTGGCCATTCATCGGGTTTTCAATAGCCCGGGAGATCAAATTGTTTTTGATGTCGGACACCAGTGTTATGCCCATAAATTATTAACCGGGCGGCAGCAGGTGTTTAGCAGCTTGCGGCAGTGGAACGGTATTTCCGGATTCACCAATCGTAATGAGAGTGATAAGGACGCGTTTGGAGCCGGCCACAGCGGTACATCGATCTCGGCAGCGCTGGGGTTGGCGATGGCCAATCAGCTGGACGGCAAGGAGAATTATGTTATTGCAGTCGTTGGGGATGGCTCGTTTACCAATGGAATGATTTATGAAGCCCTGAATAATTGCAATAAAGAAAATCTGCGACTGATTATTATTCTGAATGATAATGAAATGTCGATTTCTGAAAATGTCGGAGGCCTATCGAATTACTTATCAAGAATCAGAAACAGTCAAAAGTATTTCAATTTAAAACACCACACCCAGTCGTTGCTGCACAGGATCCCCACGATTGGGGATGGTTTGATTAAAGGCACCCGTAAATTAAAAAAACATATTAAAAAGCGGCTGGTTGCTGAGAACTTTTTTGAACATCTGGGCCTGGACTATCTGGGACCGGTGGATGGATGTGATCTTAGAAAACTTGAATCAGTGCTTGGTGAAGCAAAAAGTAAAATTAACTGTTGTCTGGTTCATGTTCATACCGTCAAAGGAAAGGGCTATCGCCATGCTGAAAATCATCCAGAAATGTATCATTCATCAGGCCCCTTTGATCAGGTCAAAGGGATTGAAATTAAAGCCTCAGCCGACAGCTTTTCAGCTGAATTTGGGAAAATCATGGTGACTGCGGCCAACACGAATGACTCCATTTGTGCGATTACTGCGGCGATGACCGGAGGTACCGGTCTGGAAGGGTTTAGCTTGGCCCATCCCCAGCGTTTTTATGATGTCGGGATTGCAGAGGAACACGCCGTTACCTTCGCTGCTGGGCTTTCGGCCAATGGCAAAACCCCAGTCTGTGCCATCTATTCGACCTTTGTTCAGCGGGTCTATGATCAGCTGATTCATGATGCCGCGATCCAGAAGCTGCCGCTGATTATGGCGCTGGATCGGTGTGGATTGGTGCCCGGTGATGGTATTACCCATCAGGGGATCTATGACTGTTCCTACCTGTCTTCGATCCCGGGAATGGAAATTTATAGTCCGGAGACTTACGATGAAATGAAACAGAGTTTTTCAGCCTGTTTTAAAGAACGCAAGCTGGCTGTCATCCGTTATCCTAAAGGTGCCCAGCAGCAGTATGATCGCAGCGGCTTTACCGGTTGCGATGAGCTCAGTTATCAGGATTTTTATGATTTGGGCAAGGACCCCGCTGATCCGGAAATTGTGATGATCACCTATGGTCGTATCACTAAAAATGTTTTTGAAGCAAGTAAGTTATTAAAAGCGAACCACCGGATCCGGTTGATCAAACTGATTCAGGTTTATCCTCTGAATTTCGAAAAAATTTGGCCGCTGATCGGTCAGCCAAAGCTTGTCTATGTGTTGGAAGAAGGGGTGCGCAGCGGCGGAATCGGCGAAAAGCTGGCCGCTGAAATTGCGCAGAATGAGGGTGCTAAACCCGGTAAGCTTCGAATCCGGGCGATTGAAAACCCCTTGATGGAACAGGGCGATCTGGCAGCCCTGGATGGCTATTGTGGATTTTTACCCCAGCAGATTGCAAATGAAATTGCGGAAATATTGACGATAAAATAAAAACGGCGCAAGCCGTTTTTATTTTGCGATGTTTAGTTGGTCATCATCAAAACATCGTCAGACCGGAAATCGCTATTTATAGACATTAATGGACATGGTTTTAAAAACTGCATAAAGCTCACAGCCCTTGCTGATCTTCATGTTCTCCAGCGATTTGCGGGTAATCAGCGACATTAAGGGGATACCGATATCTAAAGTAACCTTGACGCCGTCATCATTATCGATCAGATCCACCACAGTGCCTTTGAAAATATTTCGGGCACTGCTGGTGAAGGGTTCAAGGCTGAGAATAATATCTTCCGGCCGGATCGAAAGCTTAACCTCGCCGGTTAAATCAGTATGAACGTGGATATTGACAGCGTCAATTTTGACAAATTGTTCATCATTTTCCGTAAACACCGTGCCCAGATACTGATTGGCGGCACCCTTTGATTTTAATAAATAGTTATCAAACTGGGATTGGGAAATACGCAGATGTTTACCCAGGCGATGGGCATCAAGATCGCCTCGTTTGATCATTTCGTAAACCGTGTTTTTTGTTATCTTGAGTTTTTTGCTTATTTCTTCTGGGGTGTATAAAAGTTCGTCATTCACGATGATCGCCTCCTTATGATTTATATTTTGATTGACTTATTGTAAGACTACAAAAACTTCAGAAAAAATTATATTGAAATAGACAGCGAAGTCAACAGCCATTTTACAATTTTATGCTCGTTTCTATTATACCCAATCTTTTCTAAATGTGAAAGCAATAAAACCATCAGAATATGGCAAATTAATAGAAAACGGATGAAAACATATCGAAAAATAGCGGAATGATTTGACTTGAACGGCTCTGTTTTGTATAATTAAAAATATTAAAACAAAACAAAACAAAACAAAAAAAGTTAAAAGGAGAATGGAAATGAAGTTGTTTAAAAGAGGAATGGTATTGATGTTACTGTTAACCATGGCTTTCGCGCTGGTCGCTTGTCAGCCGGCAGCCAAGGAGGAAAAGAAATCGGAACCGGTGGCGCTGACCATTTCGGCGGCTGCCAGTTTAAAGGATGCCATGACTGAAATTCAGGCGCTGTATTTAAAAGAAGTACCTGATGCAACCTTAACCCTTAATTTTGGGTCGTCAGGATCGCTGGCTCAACAGATTCAGCAAGGGGCTGAAGTGGATGTTTTTATGTCGGCATCAGCGAAGGATATGACAACCCTGAAAGAGGCGCAATTGATGAATGATGATACGGTCAAAAATATTTTGGGGAATGAAGTTGTTCTGGTCGTGCCGAAAGACTCAACCGCCACCATCACCAGTTTTGAGCAACTGGTTGATCCATCCATAACCAAGATTGGTATTGGCGAGCCAAGCAGTGTTCCCGTTGGCCAGTATGCGGTTGATGTATTTAATTTCTATAAAATAACGGATCAGATTCAGAGCAAACTTATTAATGGAAAGGATGTCAAAGAGGTCTTAACCTGGGTGGAAACAGGGAATGTGGATGCGGGCGTTGTCTACTCAACCGATGCAAAAGTCTCAACTGCTGTCAAAGTTTTGGCGATTGCTCCAGCCGACTCGCATAAAGCGATTGTTTATCCGGCTGGTGTTGTCAAAGCCAGTAAAAATGCTGATGCAGCGACGGCATTTGTTGAGTACCTCAGCAGTGATGACGCTAAAAAAGTATTCGAAAAATACGGTTTTACAATTTTATAAATTGCTGATAAAATAACGTAGAGTTACTGGAAATCGTGCTGTTTCGGATGTTACAGTATGAAATCAAATACCAGTCGGAAAAGAGAGGATTTAAATGGGGTTCGATTTTTCACCAGCATGGATTTCAATCAAAGTGACCCTGACCGCTACAGTGATTGTTTTTTTTCTGGGACTGGTGACGGCCTGGCTGATGACGAATTACAATGGCCGTTTTAAGGGCCTGATCGATGGCATTTTAACGCTCCCGCTGGTTTTACCGCCAACCGTGGCCGGGTTTGGGATTCTACTGTTAATTGGTAAAAATGGACCAATCGGAAATTTTCTGGAGATCTTTGGGGTCAACATCATCTTTTCCTGGTATGCTGCTGTAATTGCGGCGGTCGTGGTGGCTTTCCCGCTGATGTATAAAACCACGATGGGTGCCTTTGATCAGATTGACCCCAATATTCTTTGTGCCGCCAGAACCCTGGGGGCCTCCGAAATTAAGGTGTTCTGGCGGGTCGCCGTTCCGGTGGCCCGGCCGGGGATTGCCGCAGCGACCGCTCTGACCTTTGCCCGCTGCCTCGGCGAATTTGGCGCGACCTTAATGGTGGCCGGTAGTATTCCCGGAAAAACTGAGACGATTCCAATTGCCATTTATTTTGCCACTCAGGGCGGCGAGATGCAAATCGCCCTGATTTGGGTGCTGATTATCTTTGCCATCTCGTTAACCGTGCTGGTCATCAATAATTATTGGGAAAGTCATAAAAAGAAACAGCAACGGGGATTTGGAGGCTAAGCATGGCTTTAATGATTGATATCAAAAAGAAATTATACGATTTTGAACTGGATGTAAAACTTCAATCGCAGGAAGAAATCATTGCGATTTTAGGTGCCTCCGGGTCTGGCAAAAGCATGCTACTGCGGTGTATTGCCGGACTAGTCAAACCGGATCAGGGCCAGATTATGATTAATGGCAAAACCTTTTTCGATTCTGATAAAAAAATCAACCTGTCGATGGGGGAACGCAAGGTGGGGTTTCTCTTTCAAAATTACGCCCTTTTTCCCAATATGACCGTTGAAGAGAACATTGCCTTCGGCTTGGATCACTTGCCGAAGAATGAAAAGAATCAGCGGGTCGCTGACTTGATCGAAAAATATCATTTGGGTGATATTGGTAAACGCTACCCAACTCAAATCTCCGGGGGGCAGCAGCAGCGAGTCGCACTGGCCAGAGCAGTGGCAGTCGAACCGGAAATTCTTTTGCTTGATGAACCTTTCTCGGCACTGGATGTCCATCTTCGAAATCACATGATGAAAGAAATGGCCGAATCACTGAAAGATTTTTCGGGCGTGACCCTGTTTGTCACCCACAATCGTGAAGAAGCGTATCGTCTGGCTGACCATATCGCCATCTTTAATACCGGGAAGCTTGAAGTGCTGGGCCATAAAGATATGATTTTCAAGCACCCGGCTTCTTTGGAAACGGCCAAGATCACCGGTTGCAAAAATTTGGTTAAGGCCTATCGTAAATCTGAGTATCTTCTTGATATTCCCGAATGGGGAGTCACAATGCAAACGGCCATGAGCATTACATCGGAGTCCGGGTATATGGGCATCCGGGCCAATCAGGTCAAGTTTGTCGAAGGAGCGGATTGTCCGGCGGCAAATCACTTTAAGGTGTATGTCGCCGACGAAAGTGATGGCCCATTTCGGACATCACTTTATTTGAAAATCGGTTCTCCGGCCAAAAGTCTCGACGATTTTCATCTCCAGGCCGAGATCAGCCGGGAAGAACGGGATCATTTATTTGCGCGGTCGCAACCATACACTATCCAGATCAACCCGGAAGACGTGTTCTTTGTGACCCAATAAAATTAGCCACCCACTGTCTTAGCATGACAAAAAAGGAAATCAACCTGTGTTGATTTCTTTTTTTTGTATGGAAAAACAAGGAATCAGCGCATTGCTTTATTAATCAGTGGGTATATAACTAACAATAAAAAAGTTCGAAAGGCAGGAAGAACAATGATGATGGAAAAGCTGTCAAGGCTACTACTGGAAAATCAGGGGCGATATGAAAAAGATATGCGGCTGCCCCAGATACCGCCGATTAAAACAGTACGGGTGGTCAGTCAATCAGGTTTTCATATCAAGGCCAAAAAAAAGTTGGTCCCAGCGGCGGAGCTGATTATGAAAAGCGGGTTTAATGAAATCATCAACGCGTATGATTATTTTTTTGAAAACCCCAGTGATCCCGAAGGGGTTCATCAGGTGCGGGTGCGAATTCGCCGGTTTCGGGCGATGCTGGCTTTTTTTGCACCACTATTCAAAGCTGAAAGCTATCAACGGCAACAGGAGTCACTCAGGAACATGGCCGGGCAATTTGGCGAAGTAAGACAACTGGATGTGCTGCTGGCAGGGATTTCAGAAATCGAAAAAGAGAGCGTTCTGGAGATCAATTGCTTCGGGATAATCACAAGCTTTCTTCATGAAAAACGGGAAGTGGCCTTTGACCAGTTACTGGCGGAGCTTAAAGGAGATGCCTTTGTGCTGGAACTGTTGGACATCTTGGTCTGGAAATTTAACGATCCCTGGGATGAAACGGCGCCGGGTTTGCATGCTTCAATCAAAGACTATACCGAAAAGCAGATTGACAATTGGCACAAAAAAATCAAGCGGAGCATGAAAAAGCTCGATGTCAAAGACCAGCAGGCCGTTCACCGGGTTCGGATCAAGAGTAAAAAACTCCGCTATGTGATTGATCAGCTGTCAACCATCCTTGATAAAAAAACCCGCCAATCGATGGACGCCTTTGAAAAAATGCAGGATGATCTGGGATATTTTCACGATGTTTTTGCCAACCAGCACTTGCTCGAACAGCTGGTTTCAGGCAGCAATGATTGTCAACTCCACTACCAGGCAGGCATCATCATCGGCTGGCAGATGATGACAGGAAAACGCAAAATCAGGAAGTTTATTAAATAGGAAAAAAGTTATATGAACGACTTAGTAGTATCGACAGTTGTTACATCATATTGTATGCATCAGATTAACAATTGGTCGGTACGGGGGTTAGGCGAAAACTGAAAGATAACCAAATAAACTTTACAGTCGACTTGTCAGCTGTAAATAAAAGTGCTATACTCTTAATCAGGAAAATCCGGTTTAGGAGGCATAAGCAAATGAAAGAGATTTTGTTAAAAATAGAAAAATTAAAAAAGGAAAAGGATGCGGTGATCCTGGCTCATTATTACGTCAACGATGAAATCCAGGAAATCGCGGATTATGTGGGAGATTCTTATTATCTCAGTAAAATTGCCGTTGAGCTGCCCCAAAAGGTGATTGTTTTTTGCGGGGTGACCTTTATGGGCGAAAGCGCCAAAATTCTCAGCCCCGAAAAAACGGTGATCATGCCGGAAGCCCTGGCCGACTGTCCCATGGCTCATATGGCGTCCATCGAAAAAATCAGGGAGGTCCGGGAGCAGTATGACGATCTGGCAGTGGTCTGCTATATCAATTCAACGGCCGAAATCAAAAAATTTGTCGATGTCTGTGTGACCTCGTCCAATGCCCTAAAAATCGTCAGGGAGTTGCCGCAACAAAATATTTATTTTGTCCCGGATCAGAATCTGGGCCAGTACATCGCCAGCCAGGTTCCGGAAAAGAATTTTATTTTTAATGACGGCTATTGTCATGTCCATGACGAAATCATGATCGACGAGCTGGAAGCGGCCAAAGCCGCCCATCCCAACGCCAAGGTGCTGGTGCATCCCGAATGCACGATGACCGTGATTGGCGCCGCCGATTATGTTGGGAGTACCTCGGGGATTATTGATTACGCAACAGCCAGCGAAGCCGATGAATTCATTATCGGGACCGAAATCGGGATTCTGTATCAGCTCAAAAAAAATAATCCCACTAAAAAGTTCTATCCCATCAATCAGAACCAGATCTGCCCGAACATGAAAAAAATCACCCTGGCGAAGGTCGCCTATGCCCTGGAAAATGGCATCAATCAGATGGAAGTCGACGAGGAAACCCGGACCAGAGCAGTTTTGGCGCTCGAAAAAATGCTGGAATT
This sequence comes from uncultured Lachnospiraceae bacterium, assembly GCA_964510565.1. Taxonomy (GTDB): domain Bacteria; phylum Bacillota; class Clostridia; order Eubacteriales; family Eubacteriaceae; genus Acetobacterium. The sequence goes on from CAZEBY010000026.1 coordinate 26,465, forward strand.
GTCAAAATGAGGGAGCAACGGCAATGAACGAAAAAACCGATATTATTGTGGTTGGCACGGGTGCTTCGGGTTTATTCTATGCCCTGAACATCCCCGAAAATAAAGCAGTGTTGATGATTACCAAAGCAGCTGCGGATGAAAGTGATTCCTACCTGGCTCAGGGTGGGATCTGTGTTTTGCGGGATGAAGATGATTATGACAGTTTTTTTGAGGACACCCTGAAAGCCGGACACTATGAAAACGACCGGGCTTCGGTGGATATGATGATCCGTAGCTCGCCGGAAATCATCACAGACCTGATTGATCTGGGAGTCGAGTTTGAAAAGAAAAATGGCGAACTGGCCTATACCAAAGAAGGGGCCCATTCCAAAGCCCGGATTTTATATCATGAAGACCTGACCGGAAAAGAAATCACCAGCAAATTACTGGCTCAGGTTAAAAAGCGTAAAAACATCACCATCATCGAAAACATGGCCATGGTCGATCTGATCTGTCAGGATAACTGTTGTACCGGGGTGGTGGCCAGTGATGGCGACGGGAACATTGTTTTGTACCAATCTGACTATGTGGTTCTGGCTACCGGAGGCCTGGGCGGGTTATTTGACAGCTCCACCAATTTAGCGCATCTGACTGGCGATGCTCTGGCCATCGCCATGAAACGCCAGATTGAGCTTGAAAACATCAGCTACATTCAAATTCATCCGACAACCCTGTATTCCCGTAAACCCGGCCGGCGGTTTCTGATTTCGGAATCGGTCCGGGGCGAAGGGGCGGTGCTCTATAACCGTAAAATGCAGCGTTTTGTCGATGAACTGCTGCCCCGCGATCTGCTCACCAAGGCCATTCAGGAGCAGATGAAACAGGAGCAAAGCGATTTTGTCTGGCTGTCAATGCAGGAGATGGGCCGGGAGGTGATCACCCATCGTTTTCCCAATATCTTTAAGCATTGTCTGGAAGAAGGTTATGATATTACCAAAGAATGCATCCCGGTCACCCCGGCTCAGCACTATTTTATGGGTGGCATCAAAGTGGATCTGGAAAGTCGGACCTCGATGGCACATCTCTACGCCATTGGTGAAATCAGCTGCAATCGGGTTCATGGCGCCAACCGGTTAGCCAGTAACTCGCTTTTAGAAAGCCTGGTGTTTGCCAAAAGAGCCGCCAGCGATACCATTGATCATTATGAAATCACAGCCGCGCCATCGCCAACTGTTAATCTTGATGATTATCAGGATCTGGAACAGTTGCGAGCCGACTATAAAACAATCATTCTTGAGGAAATCGAAAGGAGCAAGGTCATTGAACGAATCGATAAAGCTTAATATGGATCCCCTGATTTTACTGGCATTAAAAGAGGATATCACCAGCGAGGACATTACAACCAACGCGGTCATCAAAGCAGGGGTCAGCGCCGAGGTGGAGCTGATTGCCAAGGAGACGGGTATTATCGCCGGTCTGGCCGTATACCAGCGGGTCTTTGAACTTCTGGATCCTGTTGCCCGGGTGGAAAAATTTGTCAGTGACGGGGATACTGTCAAACCAGGGGAGCTGCTGGCAATCGTTAAGGCCGATACCCGGACCCTGCTCTCGGGCGAGCGGACCGCCCTTAATTATCTGCAACGGATGAGTGGGATTGCCACCCATACCAAAAAACTGGCTGGTTATTTGAGTGGCACCAAAACCCGATTGCTGGATACCCGCAAAACGACACCGAATATGCGCATCTTTGAAAAATACGCGGTGACCGTCGGTGGCGGCTACAACCACCGCTATAATTTATCGGATGGCATTCTCATCAAAGATAATCATATCAATGCCGCGGGTGGTGTTAAAGCGGCGATTGAAGCGACCAGGCACTATGCGCCCTTTGTCCGGAAGATCGAGGTGGAAGTCGAGAATCTGGAAATGCTTGATGAAGCACTGGAAGCCGGTGCCGATATTATCATGCTCGACAATATGGATAGCGATACCATGAAAGCGGCGATAAAAATTATCGCTGGCCGGGCAATAACCGAATGCTCCGGGAACGTTACGGAAGCCCGTTTAAATGAGTTTAGTGAGATCGGCGTCGATTTTATCTCCTGCGGTGCCCTGACCCATTCTTCACCGATTCTTGATTTATCGATGAAAAATCTGCGGATTATATAAAGGTGGATAACTCTTGCATTTAGAAATTATCACAATAACAAGGAAGTGCAAATCATGAAAAAACGAAAACGGCAGGAAGATATTCTTAAAACACTCCGGTCGGCCCGAAATCCGGTTTCGGGAACCGCCCTGGCTGAAATTTTCCGGGTTAGTCGGCAAAGTATCGTTCAGGATATTGCCGTATTGAAAGCGGCCGATTACAATATTATTTCCACCAATAAAGGTTATATCATCGTCGATCCACCACTTAAAGAAAAAATATTTAAAGTTTATCACAGCCTCGAAGAAATTGGCGATGAACTCTATGCCATTGTTGAAGCTGGCGGTTTTGTCAAGGATGTTTTTATTATTCATGATATTTACGGAAAAATCCAGGTCAATTTATTTCTGGCCACCCGCGAAGATGTGGATGAATTTGTGGCAGGGTTAAAAGAAAAAAAGACCAGCCCGCTGATGAAGCTCACCGATAAGTATCATTATCATACCGTTGAAGCGCCTTCCGATACGATTCTAAATCAAGTGGAAAAAAATCTACAGGAAAAAGGATATTTAATCACCGAGGGGTGATTTTTACACTCAAAATTGGGGTATGAATGAAATAGCCAAACAAAGAAGGAAGACATCAGATGGTTTTCCTTTTTTAGTTGCTCAGAACGTCATTGCTCGGCAGTGACTGTTTACGAATTTGGAGTGAGCTTAAAAATCAACGAAGGGTGGAAAAACTGTGAGTAAAATAACCTGTCGTCTTTGTCCCCATCACTGTCAACTGGATGAGGGGAAGATTGGCTTTTGTCGGGCCCGAATCAATCGATCTGATACCATTGAAGCGTTGAATTATGGAATGGTTACAGCCATTGCTTTGGATCCGATTGAAAAAAAACCATTGTATCATTTTTATCCGGGATCGCGGATTTTATCAGTGGGGAGTTTTGGCTGTAATCTGAGATGTCCCTTTTGTCAAAACTATGAAATTTCAATGGCCGGATTGGAAGACGCACATACCCGCCGGATGACGCCGAAAAGCCTGGTGGCCAATGCCCTGCGACTGGTGGGCGAAGGAAATATCGGTTTGGCCTATACCTATAACGAACCGCTGGTCGGCTATGAATTTGTCCGCGATTGCGCGATTGAGGCAAAAAAGAATGGTTTGAAAAATGTCTTGGTGACTAATGGCTGCTTCTGCGAAGAACCGATCCGGGAAATCCTTCCCGAAATCGATGCCTTTAACATTGATCTTAAGGCATTCACCCCCCAATTTTATAAAAAAATCAGTGGGGATCTGGAAACGGTCAAACAGACGATCCAGATTGCCAGTGAAGTCAGTCATGTCGAAGTGACAACGCTGATTATCCCCGGTGAAAATGACAGTGAAGAAGAAATAAGGGCTTTAGCGCAGTGGTTGGGATCGCTCAGAAAAACAATTCCCCTTCATCTGTCGCGGTTTTTTCCGCGCTATAAAATGACGGATCGGGATGCCACCAATGTGGCATCGGTTTATCATCTGGCTGATATTGCCAGAGAATCGCTGGAATTTGTCCATGTCGGAAATTGTTGAGGGAAAAATGGGAAATAAACGTTCAAAGAAATCAAATCGCTGGTCAAAACAGCTAAAAGAAATAGAACAGCTGGTGATGCCGGTTCCGGTCCCGTTAAGCGGGGAAACAAGCGACTACCACTTCGAAAAAGAAGTCTATACCTTTTATCTGGATCCGGTAGTTGCCACGGCACCCCGGGTCGATGCAAACGAAATTGTCAGATCTGCTAAAGCAGGGTATGGCGGATGGCGCGCCGAGTCCCACCAGGAAGCGGAAAAGCGGCTCGATCTGATGCCGGGGAATTATCAGAGTAAAGCCCAGGATCAGTTACAGCCACTGCTGCATTTTTTTGCCATTACCGATATCCATATTACCGACGGGGAGTTTCCAGCCCATGGAATCTATTCAAAGTACGGCGGTGGGATCGTGTCAGTGTATTCGGAGATGATGCACTATACCACCCACGTCCTCGATGCGGCGGTTCATTCGATTAATGCCATCCACCATGAGCATCCTTTTGATTTTGGATTATCGATGGGTGACAATACCAACAATGCCCAGTACAATGAACTGCGCTGGTCGATCGACATCCTCGACGGCAAAGAAATAAACCTTGACTTTGGGATCAATCCCAACCCCCAAATTGGCCCCCGGAAAGCCTTTTATGACGATTTTATGGCGGTTGGTCTCAATCAGCAAATTCCCTGGTATCAGATCATTGGCAACCATGATCATATCTGGCCGGATAAACCGCCAGCGGTTGTTTCCAATGATCCCAACCGGCGGTTTCTCTCCCGGGTCGAATGGATGAAGGAGTTCTTCAATACTGAAACCCTGCCGCTTGGCCATGGATTTAAAAAGGAAGACCTGGAAAGCGGTTTTGCCTGCTACAGCTTTGAGCCAAAAGCCGGGCTGCCGTTCAAGGTGATTGTGCTGGACAACACTCAGCGTGATGATGAACCCAATGTCAAAGGCTATGCCCACGGTTCGCTGGATCAGGAGCGCTTTGACTGGCTAGTCGGGGAACTCGAAGCCGGTCAGCAGGCGGAGCAGCTGATGATGATTGCCGCCCATATCCCGATTGGGGTAGAATACTTGGAGCCCCTCACCAGTCCGTTTATGGCCTGGAGTACTATTTCTCCGGTTTCGGAACAGGCATTAATTGAAAAACTGCAGAGCTATCCCAATCTGATCCTATGGGTTGCCGGCCATCGACACCGCAATAACATCACCGCGATTAAATCGCCGAATCCGGACCAGCCGGAACGGGGCTTCTGGATGGTTGAAACCGCATCACTGCGGGATTTCCCCCAGAATTTCCGATCTTTTGAGATCTGCAAAAATGGCGATCAGACGATTTCGATTGTTGCCAGAAATATTAATCCGATCGTCAAGGAGGGTTCTTTTGCCAGCATCGCCAGATCCTATGCCGTAGCAGCCCAGCAGCTTTTCAAGGGCCGCACCGAACTTTTGCCAACGGCTTCTTATAATGGCGAATTGCTGGTAAAACTGACGAAAAACATGGCGGAAAAAATCGAAAAAGTACTCGGGAAGAAACACGATTAACTTAAAAAATCATCTAAAATCTGAGCGGAAAGTCGTATCAAGGTCATGAATGTAACGATATGGTAGAAATGGGGTTTATTTTGGAGGTAAAATTCATGGAAACACAAACGTTGATGGAAAAGTTTAAAAATGGCGATACACTGACCCGGGAGATGCGAGATGAGCTTGTTGATTCATATAAATTAATGGATATGGCATTGGATTCAATTCTTAATGGACTGATGATTATTGATACCGATCTGAAGGTGAAAAAATTCAATCATAAAATTGTTGAGCTGTTTGAAATGAGTGAAGAAACGATAGGTCTGCTTGATATGAAGGCGGTATTAAAAGATATCGACGTGGTGGATCATATTTTTATTAACAAAAGAAAAATCTCCTATTCAGATTTGACACTCTTTATCGGAGACCGAAAAATTGACTGCTTTCTGGATATTACGCCGGTAGTTCTTAATGACAAAGTCATGGGAGCGGTGCTGATCCTTCGTGAATCCAAACAGGTACGAAAAGAGCTTAATAAGCTGGCGGGTTTTCGGGCTAATTACACCTTTGACAAGATTATCACCCACAACAAGACGATGCTGGAGCTGATCAATACGGCCAAACGAATTTCCCGAACCAATTGTTCGGTACTGATCGAAGGCGAAAGTGGTACGGGGAAGGAGCTTTTTGCCCAGTCGATTCATAACGAAAGCCAGTGCCGCAAAGGTCCTTTTATTGCCATCAATTGTGCCGCGATTCCCAAAGAGTTGGTCGAAAGCGAGTTTTTTGGCTATGAAAGCGGCTCATTCACCGGCGCTAACAAAGGCGGGATGCCGGGGAAATTCGAGCTGGCCAATGGCGGGACCCTATTTCTTGATGAAATTGGTGAGATTCCGATCGAGATGCAGTCAAAATTATTAAGAGTGTTGGATGAGAATAAGGTGATGCGAATTGGCGGTAACTATGAGCGAAAGCTTGATGTGCGAATTATTGCCGCGACCAACCGCAACCTGCTCGATGAAATGGCCAGGAAGGCGTTTCGCCAGGACCTTTATTTCCGTCTCAATGTGATTAATCTAAGACTGCTGCCACTAAAAAAAAGGCCGGAAGACATTCTGGTTCTGGCCAGATATTTTCTGGAGCAACTCAATCAGGAAAACGATGAGATGAAAAAATCGTTTAGCAAGGGGTTTGAAGAAAAACTGCTGGAAGATGAATGGAAGGGTAATGTCAGAGAACTCAAAAATATTGTTGAACGAGGTTTTTTTCTGTCTCCGGGCATTGTGATCGACAGCATTGATGTGTTGACAAAAAACAAAGAGCCGATTACGAGAATCTGTGAAAGTGAAGGCGAAACCCTTAGAGATCTGGAAAAGAACAGCATTGAGCATGCGCTTTTTTTAAACAAGGGCAATGCAGCAAAAGCAGCCGAAGAGCTCAGTATCAGCAAAGCCACCATTTATCGAAAAATAAAAGCCTACGACATTCACGTCCACAGCATCTAAATTTTACAATCATAAAGCTGGCACGATAATTGCTGTATTCTTCTTTTAAACATAAATTTAAATTAAAATAACTGAGATTGGAGGTTAAGATTTCGGATAAGGTTATTGAATTTATGTTAAACAACAGATTGAAAGGAGAATTTAATGAAAGCTGCAGTATGGTATGGAAAAAAAGATGTCAGAGTTATGGATGTTCCTGAGCCCAAGTTACCAGGAGAAAATTATGTAAAAATAAAAGTTGAATGGTGTGGAATTTGCGGATCTGATTTACATGAGTATCTTGCAGGACCAATCTTTATACCAACTACGACACCGCATCCACTTACCGGGGGGACTGCTCCAATTACACTGGGACATGAGTTTTCAGGAACGATTGTAGAAGTTGGTTCGGAAGTAAACAAATTCAAAGTTGGAGATAAAGTTGCTCCAGATGCCTGTCAAGTCTGTCATGAGTGCAATCCTTGCAAACTGGGGAAATACAATGTCTGTGAAAAGCTGGCATTTACTGGTCTGATGACCGATGGTGCGTTCGCAGAATACGTTGTAGTTCCGGATTATACCTTATATAAGATACCCGATGATATGTCTTTTGAAGCAGGTGCATTGATTGAACCCCTTTCGGTTGGAATTCATGCGGTGCGTTCCGGCCCACTTGTTGAGGGTGAAAGTGTGGTAATCTTCGGTGCCGGAACAATTGGGCTATGCACGCTTCTCGCAGCGAGAGCTGCCGGGGCAGGAAAAATCTATGTTGTGGAAGTAGCCAAGGCGAGAAAAGAATTTGCCGCTAAAATGGGAGCACATGAAGTTCTCGATCCGAAAGAAATTGATATCAAGGCACGTATTCTGGAACTGACCGATGGCATTGGCCCGGATGTTGTTTTTGAATGTATCGGAAGTGACAAGGTAACCCCAACCGCCATTGAAGTAGCAAGAACAGGGGGAAAAATTATCCTCTGCGGAATTTATGAAAGAGAAACCAGCCTACAGATTAATACCATCGTGTTCACCGATAAGACCGTTATTGGTTCGTTAGCTTATGCCGGTGATTTTAAAACGGCGATCGACTTAGTATCGGATGGTCGGATTGATATTTCGCCACTGGTGACCGGAAAAATAAGTATCGATGATATTATTGAAAAAGGATTTGAAGAACTCGTCAATAGAAAAGATGAGAATGTGAAAATCATTGTAAAACCATATTAATGATTATTCAGTTATTGAGTCGTTTTTTCTCGATAATGCGATAAACTTCTCATATTGAGAAAATTTGTGAGACAAATCTGAAAAGTGATCACGGAATAAAACCGTTAACGAAAAAAATATGGTAAAATAATAGTGGCAGTTAATAATTTCTGGCATGAAAACTGCTTGTTTGAAATACAACGAATCAAATATTTGATTCGTTGTATTTTTGATAAGTCATGGAGGTGAAAATTTTGGCAAACGTGAATCTTAGCTTACAGGTATTACCGGTGGTGCCGGACAGCGAAATCTATTACGTGGTCGATCAGGTGATCGAGATGATCAGTCAAACCGGTCTTACGTATGTGGTGGGCCCCTTTGAGACGTCGATTGAAGGTGAACTCGATGAACTTCTCGATATTGTTAAACGGGCCCAAACCATCTGCATCAAACATGGTGCCGAGCGGGTGGTTTCAATTGTAAAAATTGATTACAAGGAGGAAGGCGTCACAATTGATGAGAAAGTATCAAAATATCGTTGACCGGATGATCCCCATTTTATTGATACTGACCATTTTGCTCATCTGGGAGCTGGTGGTTAACCTGGGGGTAGTTGAGCGCTACATTTTACCATCCCCTACTGATATCGTCGAAGCCCTGATAAAAAACCAATCCGATATTTTAATGCATACTGCGGTCACATTTTTTGAAGGGATGACGGGTCTTTTGGTGGCGGTGTTGCTCTCGGTGATCATGGCGATTGTAATGGATTTGTTTCCAATGGTCAAAAAAGCCGTCTACCCCGTTCTGGTGATGTCACAAACGGTACCGATTATTGTGATCGCCCCACTACTGGCGATGTGGTTTGGCTTTGGGATTACCCCCAAAATATTTGTGGTGGTACTGGTCTGTTTTTTCCCGATTACGGTCAACTTAATTGAAGGGCTTCAGAGTGTCGATGGTGAACTGATTAATCTGACCCGCTCGATGGGGGCCACCAAGCGACAGATCTTTACCAAAATTAAATTTCCCAGTGCCCTGCCCTATTTTTTTTCGGGCCTGAAAATTGCCGCGACCTACAGCATTATGGGAGCGGTCATCGGCGAATGGCTGGGAGGAAAAGCCGGGCTGGGGGTTTATATGTTAAGAGCCAGGCATGCCTTTGCACTGGATCTGGTGTTTGCCTCAATACTGGTAATTGTGATCTTGTCGATTGCACTTTTTTACGGAATAGCCGGGCTTCAAAGCGTATTGATGCCCTGGG
>CAZEBY010000027.1:0-34171 GCA_964510565.1 uncultured Lachnospiraceae bacterium
CTGGGAACAGCCGACGAAGATATCTCGGCGCTGCTTGCTGAAGTCGAAAAATCCAGTGGCAGCACTACCGCTGAGGTTAAGCCCGTTGCAGCTGAACCGGATCAGATCGCCCCGGCATCGCCCGCAACGGCTGCCGGTGGTCGGGTTAAAGCTTCCGCCCGAATCAAAAAAATTGCCGCTGATCTGGGCATTGATATAACCCAGGTGCCGGGCTCTGGTCCCCAGGGGGCGATTACTGAAAAAGATGTCACCGAATTTACCGAGAAAGCCAAAACAGCCAAACCTAAAATATCACCGACTGCCGAGGTCATCGCTGCCGGTATGGGCGTCGATCCCGCGATGATTCACAAAGCGGGCCGGATTATGAAGGATGACGTTCTGCAATATAAACAACAGGCTGATTTTCTGAAATATGCCGATCCTCAGGAGTTTGTCAAACCGATGTCAGCGATGCGTAAAGTCATTGCCAGCCGGATGTCGGCCAGCCAGGAAACTTCCGCCACGGTCAATTATAATCAGCGGGTCGATACCACTGCCATGAAACAGCTCCGGGAAGAATTAAAAAGCAACGCTAAAATAACCTATACCGATATTCTGGTCAAGATTCTGGCCAGAGTTTTGCTGGAGTTTCCGCTGCTCAACAGCTCGATTGATGGTACCAATATTGTCACCCGTAATTATGTCAATATCGGGGTAGCGGTCGCGCTGCCGGATGGCCTGATTGTCCCGGTTGTAAAATTTGCCAACAAAAAAGACCTCGGCGCAATTTCAACCGAAATCAAGGCCCTGGCCGAAAAAGCCCGAAACAACGAGCTGGAAACTGATGAAATAACCGGGGGGACTTTTACCATTACCAATATTGGGATGTTTGGGATGGAATCCTTCACGCCGATCATCAATCAGCCGGAGGTGGCGATCTTAGGAATCAACACCATTATTGAAACTCCGATGGTGGTTGCGGGTCAGGTGGTCATCAAACCGATGATGAACCTGAGCTTAACGGCGGATCACCGGGTGGTTGATGGTTCTGTTGCAGCGGCCTTTATTGCCAGACTCAAAGAGGTGATTGAAAAACCGGGATTACTGCTCTTGTAATGGAGGGGACATGATGAAGATTGTAATTATAGGCGGCGGTCCGGGCGGTTATGTGGCCGCCATCCGGGCGGCCCAGCTCGGTGCTACCGTAACCCTGGTTGAAAACAAGTATCTGGGGGGGACCTGTCTTAATGTCGGATGTATCCCGACCAAGGTACTGTTGCATACCGTCGAACTGATTGAGGTACTTACAAATGACGCCAAAGAAATGGGGGTCACTGTTTCAGACTATCAGGCTGACTGGGGAAAACTCCAGAAAAGAAAAACGAAAATCATCAAGAAATTGGTCGGCGGGGTCAAGGGATTACTAAAAAACAATGCCGTTACGCAAATCATGGGCAGAGGTGTGTTTCTGAGTGATCATCAAATTAAAGTGATTACTGAAAATCAGGACGAAGCCACGGTCATCGATTTTGATTTTGCCATCATTGCTACCGGGTCAAAACCGGTCGTGCCACCGGTACCGGGCTTTGATCTTCCCGGGGTGATCACCAGTGACGCCGCGCTGTCACTCGAAGCGGTTCCACAGAGTCTCTGCATCATCGGCGGTGGTGTGATTGGCTGCGAATTTGCCAGCATCTATACAGCTTTCGGATGCAAGGTCACGATTATTGAAATGCTGCCGGAACTGGTGGCCAATATGGATCGGGAAATTGTCAAACCACTGAAAGATAAACTGGTAAAAGATGGGGTAACGATTTTTACCAGCACAAAGGTCGAGTCCATTGAAGAAGGTCCTGAAGGTTTAGTCGTAAAAACCAGTGCCAATACGGGAATGGCGACTGTTATGGCGCAAAAAGTACTGCTCTCAGTGGGTCGAAAACCCGAGCTTAGTACCCTCGATCTTGAAGCGGTGGGCATCAAAACCGATCGTGGGGCGATCACGGTCAATCGTAAAATGCAGACCAACGTGCCAAATATTTATGCCATCGGCGATTGCAACGGTGGGGTAATGCTGGCCCATGTGGCCTCAGCGGAAGGCATCTTGGCGGTCGAAACGATTATGGGCAAGCGCTCGCACATTGATTTTAAAACCATCCCCTATTGCGTTTATACCAGGCCGGAACTGGCCAGTGTCGGATTAACCGAAGCCCAGGCGAAAGAACAGGGCTATGAAGTCAAGGTCGGGAATTTCCCGATGGCCGTCAATGGCAAAGCGATGATCATGGGAGAAACCACCGGGGTGGTTAAATACGTAACCGATGCCGCCACCGGTGAAATTCTGGGCTTGCACATGGCCGGGCCCCGGGCAACCGATCTGATTGTCGAAGGGGCGTTGGCGATTCGCCTCGAGGCCACCGTAGCCGAACTGATGTCGACGATCCATGCCCACCCCACAGTTGGCGAAGCCTTAATGGAAGCCGCTCATGACGTGCTCGGCGAAGCGATTCATTTGATGCGATAAAAAGAAAAGTCCGAAACGAAATCGAAAAGAACAAAGGCAGTTTGATTCAGTGAAAAATCTGAAATCAAACTGCCTTTAATGCTTGCCAAAATGGTCAAAATTTACAACGGTTACTGAATCATCCCGTGAATCTCATGATCCTTAAGTAAAAGAACCTGATTGGCCTCATCAAGAATCAGCACCCGCGGTTTAAAGTTTTCGGCTTCCTGCCGGTCCATCAGCGCGTAGGCGATGATAATCGCCTTGTCGCCTTTTTGCACCAGCCGGGCGGCGGCGCCGTTGACACAGATCACGCCGCTGTCTCGCTCGCCCGCAATGGTATAGGTTTCAAAACGCTCGCCGTTATTGACATCGACCACCTGCACCTTTTCACCGGGCAGAATATCGGCCTGCTCCAGCAGCGCCTCGTCGATGGTGATGCTGCCGACATAATTAAGATTGGCCTCGGTGATGGTGGCACGATGGAGTTTTGACTTAAATAGGGTGATATACATAAATTACCTCTTAATCTAAAAGTGTGTTATCAATCAGTCGGGTGCTGCCAAAGCGCACGGCCACGGCGGTCAGAGCGGGCGCTGCGATCGTCTCAATTTCATCCAGGGTCTCAAAGTCGAGGATCTCAACATAATCAATCTCTGCCAGCGGCATGGTAACGATGTGGTCGACAATCGCCGCCGTAAGGACTTTGACCGAGCCTTCCCCGGCTTGATAAAGGGACCGGGCAGCGGATAAGGCTTGACTGAGCACCCGGGCCTGATTGCGTTCTTCGGGACTCAGAAAGACATTTCGGGAACTCAGCGCCAGACCGTCCGGTTCGCGGACAATCGGACAGACGATAAGCTTAACCGCCAGGTGCAAATCCCGGACCATTTTTTTAATCACTGCCACCTGTTGGGCATCTTTCTGGCCAAAATAGGCCCGGGTTGGAGAAATCAGGTTAAACAGAATATTCACCACCGTGGTCACCCCTTTAAAATGGGTGGGTCGGGACTGACCGCAGAGTTTTTGGGTGATCATTCCGGCCACTTCGACAAAGGTGGAAGCTCCGGCCGGGTAGATTTCGGTCGGATCGGGAAAGAACAGGATGTCGGTGCCGGCGGCTTTGGCAAGCCTTGAATCCCGGTCAAAATCCCGGGGATAGGTATCGAGATCCTCGCCCGGGGCAAATTGGGTGGGGTTGACAAAAATACTGACCACCGTCACATCATTTTCGTGTTGTGAGGCTTTTATCAACGACAGATGACCGGCATGAAGATAACCCATGGTGGGGACAAAACCGATGGTTTGATCCCTGCCGAGTTCGGCAAGACAGCGATTCAGTTCGCTTATGGTTGTGGCGATCTGCATGGCATTACTGCTGCAATGCGGCAATCACCGCATCATCAATTGAAAAGGTATGCTGTGCTTCCGGAAACTGGGCCGTCTTGACCTCGGTAACATAGCTTGCCACGGCCTCCTTGATGGTCGTGTTCAGGGTCGCATAGCGTTTGGAAAACTTGGGCGACTGACGGTCATACATTCCCAGCAGATCATGAATGACCAGTACCTGTCCGTCACAGTAACGGCCGGCACCGATGCCGATGGTCGGAACCGAAATTTTTTCGGTGATCAGCGCGGCCAGTTTTTCCGGGATCCCTTCCAAAACAATCGCAAAAACACCGGCGGCTTCCAGGGCGAGGGCATCATCGATGACTTTCTGGGCCTGGGCGATGTCCTTGCCCTGAACCTTGAAACTGCCAAACATGTTAACTGACTGGGGCGTCAGGCCGATATGGCCCATCACCGGAATCTGGGCCTTGACGATGGCTTTGACGTTGTCGACCTGATCGACGCCGCCTTCGAGTTTGACCGCATGCGCCTTACCTTCCTGAATCAAACGGCCGGCATTGCGAACGGCATCGGCCACCGAAATGTGATAGGATAAGAAAGGCATGTCACCGACGATCAGGGCGTTTTCGGCACCCCGGGCGACGGCTTTGCAGTGGTAAACCATATCGTCCATGGTCACTTCCAGGGTCGATTCGTAGCCCTGAACCACCATTCCCAGCGAATCGCCAACCAGAATCGCATCGATCCCGGCGTCGTTGACAATTTTGGCCATCGAATAATCATAGGCGGTGAGCATTGTGATTTTTTCCTGGTTGGCCTTGGCCTGTAAAAAAGAGCTGACTGTAAATTTACTTTTCATCTGTTTCTTCCTTTGCTTTCAAAATTTTAATTGTTGTTCCAATTGACAATATTTCTCGTGATCAATCCGCTTGTCTGCAATCATCTCAAGAGTGGCGAGGCCCAGGGTCTGGTAGAGGGCCTGAAATTGCGGAGCCTGGGTTTTGATGGCTTCGCGGTGTTTACCGATGGTGCTTACATCGCCCCGGACCAGCGGGCCAGTCAGGGCGTTGACTGTGCCGGCGTTTTCAATGTTGCCCAGGGTGGCGGTGATCAGCGGCATAAAGGCGGCCGTGATATCCGCCGGGGCAATACCGGTGGTTTTTAACAGCTCAAAGCCGGCATCAATCAGGGTCACCAGGTAGTTGGAGAGGATACAGGCCGCAGCATGGTAAAGCACCTTATCCGCCTTGTTGATGACGGAATAGGAATTGCCGGTGATGGCCAAGATGTTTTGCGTAGTGATCCGACCCTGTTCATTGCCTTCCAGGGTAAAAACAGTTTGCTTTAAGTTTTGGGCGGCCGTGATCGGATCCGAAAAACTCATGATCGGATGCAACGAACACAAACCGCAACCACTGGCTTTGAGCGGATCAAAGAGATCCGTGGAGAGCGCACCGCTGGTATGAATCAGGGTGTGAGCTTTGGTTAAGCAGGCGCTTTGGGCAAGTTGATCAATTACCGTGGCAATCTGATCATCACCGGTAGTGATAAAAATCACATCACTGGCCCTAACGAGGCTGGGAAGGTCAAAAAAAACGTGGGAGTCCGTTATACTGGCAGCCGCTTGCGAGGAGCTCTCGCGGCGGCTGAGGTAACCGGATAAGGAAAGACGATGGTGTGTAAAAAAAATGCCCAGGGCAGTGCCAACTTTGCCGGCGCCGATAAATCCGATTTTCATGCGTTTCACCTTATATCATATTTGGTGATGACCGCAAAGCGCAGAGAAACACATGGCGTAAACCTGGGGCTGCTGAAAACTATAGTTGTCGAAAACCGCGCATCGACAAAACCTTAAAGCAGCAGTTTAAATTTGGCAAAGAAAAAAGGTCCTCTGCGCTGAAAATAAACAACTGCAAAAAGACCTATCATTACATTATAGAAATGCAAAACAGCAAGGTATTATTCAGTCTCTATCACCAGGGATTAGAGCAGGTTTTTAGTTCGTTTCAGGCGATTAAGGCCTGGGTATGTGTTAATCATGTGCAGCTCTTGCGATGCCACCATGGGGGTATAATACAACAAGCCGGATCATTATGCAAGTCTTTATTGTGTCACCTGACTGAAAAAAAACAAGGGTTGTCAAAACCACTTGTTTTTTTTGAAATACAGCAGGGTTCCAACCGCAACCGAAACGCACAGGACAATCACAAACGGATAACCGTACTGCCAATGAAATTCCGGCATCATGAGGTTCATGCCGTACCAGCCGACAATTAGGGTCAGCGGCAGAAAAATCGAAGTAACCACAGTGAAAATCTTCATCACATAGTTCAAATTGATATCCTGTTGGGCCTGGTAGGCTTCCCGAACCTGGGTGCCGTAATCGCGGAGGTTCTGCACATTGGTAAAGAGCCGATTGATGCGATTGGTGAGAATTTTAAAGTAGCGCAGCTCCTTCTTGTCGATCAGGTTATTTTCATTTTCTTCAATCGCTTCGGAGATTTCAAAAAGCTGTTCATAATACTGTTTCAGACTGAGCAGCCGCTTGCGGAAGGTGATCAGATAATCAACCAGATTGTTTTTGATCGACACAATAAACTCCTCTTCAAGACTGGAGATTTCCTCTTCAATGGCGATCAGAACATCCCGGTCATCAAAGGTCAGCTTATCAAAAAACAGATGGAAAAATTTGCCCAGACTGTGAATTCGGATGGCTTCAGTTTGGCTGTTGGTCACAATCGCATTGATAAAGTCACTGCGATCCGATATAAAAACCAGTACATCGGAACGAAAATAAATACCGATTCGCTGGGGTTTATGATCGAGCGCGATGGCGTCGGGCAGATTAATGGTAATAAAATCAAAACCATCGTAGCTTTCAAATTTTGATGATCGGCTGACCAGACATTCATCAACCAGCCGATCACTGATGCCCAGCGCATCTTTGACGGCCGCCAATTCAGGGAAGTCAAGGATGCAAAGATGGGTTTGACCGCTATTTTTGTCAAACTGCTCAAAGCAATCCATTGTGAAGGTGTCATTTTCGAGACGATAGATCAGCATGGCAGGACCTTGTCTTTGCCGGGTAAAATTTCAATAAGCATACAATTTTTCATGGGCCACCTTTTATTTTTATCATTGATCCGTCAGTATTTATTATAATCTCAGTATAATAGAAATGACGTTTTTTTACAACGACCGCCACCACAAAAAAACTGACCATCACTGATCAGTTTTTGGTTAAGGTTAAACCCTCGTTTTGTGAGCGTTTATTGGGGGGCAGTTTGACGGGGTGGACCGTACCCACTGTAAGCTTTTGAGACTTAAGGCTGGTCGTAAAGATGTTCTTCGGTCCGGTCATTAGTCAGATTCAGTTTATCCAGAATAAAGAAGATCAGGCTTAAGATCATCCCGACAACAGCGGCCAGCACCATCCCTTTGAGTTGGATACTGCCAAAGGTCACAGCGATGCCGGATAGGCCCACCACAAAGACCACCGAGGTTAGGGCCAGATTTCGGGATTTGCCATAATCCACCTGGGCATCGACCAGAATCCGGATCCCGGCGGCGCCGATCATCCCGTACAACAGGAAGGAAATCCCGCCGATAACCGGGCCGGGGATGGTGGAAATCAGCATCGACAGTTTGCCGACAAACGAACAGACAATTGAAATGATTGCGGCGCCGGCGATCACCTGCACCGAGTAGACCTTGGTGACAGCCATCACGCCAATGTTTTCACCATAGGTGGTGGTTGGCACCGAACCGATTAAACCGGACAGCATCGTTGAAAAATTATCGGCAAACAACGAACGATGTAAACCCGGATCCTTTAGCAGGTCGCGATCGACTACCTTACTGGTGACAATCTGATGACCAATATGCTCAGACGCAATAACCAGCAGCACCGGCAAGATAATGATAATTGCTTCCAGATTAAATTGTGGGAATTGGAAGTTCGGCAGTGAAAACCAGGGGGCTGCTGCTACGGCTTCATAGGTGGTGGGGCCTACCACACCGGTAACCAGGGCGGTGATATAACCGGCAACAATGGCGATCAAAATCGGAATAACCGCCAGAAATTTCCGAAACATTACCGATCCAAAAACCGCAAAGGCCAGGGTAACCAGAAAAACAATGACATTTTCCGGAACAATGGCGGTGACGACCTGCTCATAAAGACCACTGGCTTCATCCAAAACGTAGCTGGTCGTGCTGATAATACCCGCGGTGCTGGCAGCCGTGCCGGCCAGCTCCAGACCGATCAGTGCTACTACCGGGCCCATCGCGGCCGGGGGTAAGACCACGTTGATCCAGTCAATCCCGAACTTATAAATAATCCCGGCCAGGATACAGCCGCATAAACCGACCACCACAAAACCGCCAAGGGCATAGGAATACCCCCAGGTGGCAATGACAATGCCGGCCGGTGCCAAAAAGGCAAAACTGGAGCCCAGATAAGCCGGGGCCTTGCCCTTGGTGATCACCATAAACAGCAGGGTGCCCACACCATTCATAAAGAGTACGATGGCCGGGTTGATTCCAAAAAGGAAGGGCACCAGTACCGATGCGCCAAACATCGCAAACATATGCTGCAGGCTTAGCGGCACCAGCATCTTCAAGGGTACCTTTTCCTCCACCTGTATAATTCTTTGATTGTCCAAAACTTTTCCTCCGTTCTTTTCATTTTTCTTTGAGATTATAACACAGGAACGCGGATGCGCAAAGACTTTATACAATTATGTGCATAATAATAAAAAAATAGAAAGAGCCGGGTTGTGATTATTTACCGGTTAGCCAACCTGTGTTACAATGCAGGTAAATTAATAATATTTAAGGAGCCACGCACATGCGAATTTCTGTCGATACAAAAATATATGCCGTCATCGGCGATCCGATTAACCAGAGTCTGTCACCCCAATTGCATAACGGATTGTTTAAAGAGACCGGGGTCGATGCCCTCTATCTGCCGATCGGGGTCAAGGCTTGTGATCTGGAAAAATTGGTGGCAGGCTTCCGGCTGATGAATTTTGGCGGATTCAACATCACCAAACCCCATAAAATGGCAATTATCAAATATCTGGATCGGTTGGATCCGCTGGCCGAGAAAATCGGGGCCGTAAATACGGTGGTTTATCGTGATGGACAGATGGTTGGCTACAATACCGACGGGTTTGGCTTTATTAAATCGATTGAAACAAAAATTGATAATATCCCCAAAGAAAATTTGACAATTCTGATTTTAGGTTGCGGCGGAGCGGTTAAATCGGTGGCTATGGCTTTAGCGGACTGGGGCATCAAAAAAGTGATGATTGCCAATCGCACGGTCGAAAAAGCCGAAGAACTGGCCAACCAGATTAACGAAAGCTGGCCGGGGAAAGCCGAGGCCATTGAAATGACAGTGGAGGCTCTCAAAAAAGCGGTTGGTGAAGCTGCGGTGGTGGCCAATGGAACCAGCCTGGGCATGGCCGATACCGCCGGGCAATCACCGCTTCCCAAAGCCCTGATCACAAAGGACGTGCTGGTTTATGATATGATCTACAGTCCGGCGGTGACCCAATTGATGAAAGATGCCAAAGCCGCCGGCGCGCAAACCCAAAATGGTCTGGAAATGCTGTTGTATCAGGGTTTGCTGGCCTTTGAATTGTGGACCGGGATATTTCCGGATTCTGCCCTTGGAAAAAAACTACTGGAGGAAGGATTATTAAAATGAAAAGCAAAAAGAAGTGTATCGCTCTGATTGGTTTTATGGCAACTGGCAAATCGACCATTGGGCCGATGCTGGCCCGGGAACTGGAATATGATTATATTGATACCGATGTCCTGGTGGAAGCCGAGATGGGGATGACAATTGCTGATATTTTTGCCCAACTGGGCGAAGACGCCTTCCGGGATGCCGAACATGAGGCTTTAAAAAAGGCCCTTTGCATGGAAAATATTGTTCTTTCCACCGGTGGTGGAATTATTCTGTATAAACGGAATCGAAAATTATTGGCCGATAAAGCGTTTGTCGTCAGTCTGTCGGCCCAGCCGGAAACGATCTATGGCCGTGTCAAAGAAGATCACACCCGGCCGCTGCTCAAATGTGAAGACCCGCTACTAAAAATCAGACAATTGCTGGCAAAACGGCAGCAATACTATGATATCTGTGATTTTAAGATTTCAACCGAAACCTGGACAGCTGATGCCTGCTGCCAAAAAATCAAAGAAGCTTATGGTCAGCATTAATGCCAAAATAATCCCCAAAAGAACAGCGGTTAAACACGTGTCACAGCAGACCGGAAATCCCGATAAAAAAACACCGATCGAACGATCGGTGTTGGGATTTATTATTTCATGGCTTTCAGATCGCAAATATAGCAATCGGTCAGTCGTTGAACCGCATTCGGATTCTTGACCGGCCAGGTTGTTTCGAGTGCTTCGCAATGCCCCATCGAGGTTTCTTCATCAAAGACAAAGTCAATACAGCCGTTGCATTTTTTATCGTTGGTTTTTTTGATCAATTCAAGAACCGATTCATTTACAAACTCTCTGAACTCTTTATATGCAATTGTTTTGTGGTTTTCAAACATGCTCATCACTTCACCTGGCTTTCCGGAAATTGGATTATTGGAATGACGGATAAACGCGTTGTCAATAACCAATCCATTACTAAGCTAATAGTAACCGATAAAATTGAAAAAACAAGGTAATATTTTGTCGTGTTTTCATTTTTGATAAAATAATTTAAAACTGAAAAAAATGATTGAAATTCTTTTTAAACTGTGTTATTATTTATGACAGTGTCCTATGGGACATTGTATTTACGCCGAAGTGATGGAATTGGCATAAGCAGAGAACCAAAAATGTATGACCGCAGGGAATGAACGTTTTTGAGTGAATCGCTTAGTTATCTCTATCGTATTAGCGGTACAATCATTACAACTGAATATACTATTTTTAAAGCCGAAGTGATGGAATTGGCAGACGTGACGGACTCAAAATCCGTTGTGAGTGATCACGTGCGGGTTCGAGTCCCGCCTTCGGCACCACTATTGCTCCCTTAGCTCAGTTGGCTAGAGCACCTGACTCTTAATCAGGGTGTCCAGAGTTCGAGTCTCTGAGGGAGCACCATTAATAGCGCATAACAGAGCCGTTTGACGACTCTGTTTTTTTTATGCGCTTAAAACTCCGGGAAAGCCGCGTGCGGCGATGACGATCAGCCGTCAGTTTGTTGACGCTGCTGATGGCTATCAATCATTTGGTGGCGCCGGCTCCGATCAGGATTGTTCATTCGCAAGAAAAATTTTGGTGGTTGTTTTAACTGATGATTTTATTGATTCCTGGCAATAATTAAGGCGTGATGAGCGCTTGAGTATTAACCATCCAGCTGTTATAATTACAACCAGTTAAAATACCCCTTGGGTGATAAACAAAAGAGGAGAGCCAAATGGAATCGACTGAAAAGAATGCGTGTTCTTATTTGAACTGTGGTTTTAATGTCAATGGGCGCTGTCCGGAAATGGACGTATTAAAAAACCCCTACAAAGAAACCGGCTGTATTTTTTACAAAAATAAGAATATTCAGACCGACGATAAAAAAAGCGAGTAGAAAACACCGAAAGGTGTTTTTTATTTTTTTGAAAATAAATTGTTGCGGTTGCAAATGCAACGGCATAATCGCTTACCCCCCGGATATAATAACACCATAGCAACGCGGTAGCGATGCCGAAAACTTAGAACTAAAAAGTTATAATGAAATAGAATTTCAGGAGGATGTTATTATGAGTATGTTTTGTTATCAGTGTCAGGAAGCGGCCAAGGGAAAAGGTTGCAGTGTCAAAGGGGTTTGCGGTAAAAGTGAAGAGGTCGCCAAACTTCAGGATTTGCTGATCTATACCGTCAAAGGGATTTCCGAAATCGTCGTTAAAGGGGAACTGCCGGCCAAAGAACTCGGCGATGTCAACCACGAGGTGTTAAGAAGCCTGTTTATGACCATTACCAATGCCAACTTTGACGCCGATGCCTTTGTTAAAGAAATAAAGAAAATGACCACCCTGCGAAATCAGTTGCGGGACATGGTTGATGCCGCAAATAAAAAGAATAACCCTGGCTTTTTCAAGAAACTGTTGGGCTTAAAGAAAGAGCAAAACGGCAAAAAACTAAATATTACAATCCTTCATGATGCAGCCCGCTTTGAAACCGCGACAAAAGCCGAGATGCTAAAAAAAGCTGCCAATGTCGGGATCCTGGCCACTAAAAATGAGGATGTCCGGTCGCTGCGCGAACTGATTACCTATGGGGTCAAGGGACTGGCCGCCTATACCGAGCATGCCCTCAACCTTGGCAAAGAAGACCTGAGCTTGTATGGCTTTATCTATGAGGCGATGGCGGCAACCCTCGATGACAAGCTGTCTGCCGATGATCTGGTGGCACTGACCTTAAAAACCGGTCAATTCGGTGTTACCGCGATGGCTCTGCTGGATGGCGCCAATACCGGTAAATACGGCAATCCGGAAATCACCGAAGTCAATATTGGCGTTAAAAAGAATCCGGCCATCTTAATTTCCGGCCATGACCTGACCGATCTGGAGCAGCTACTGGAACAGACCAAAGGTACCGGCGTCGATGTCTATACCCACAGTGAAATGCTGCCCGCCCATTACTACCCGGCTTTCAAGAAATATGACAACTTTGTCGGAAACTATGGCAATGCCTGGTGGAAACAGCTGGAAGAATTTGAATCCTTTAACGGTCCGATTCTGTTTACCACCAATTGTATTGTACCGCCCAAAAGTGACGAGGTTAGAAAACGGATCTTCACTACTGGCGCTTCCGGCCATCCCGGTTGTACCCATATTGAAGCCGATGGCAATGGTAAAAAAGACTTTTCAAAAGTCATTGAAATGGCGAAACGCCTGAAAGCCCCGACCGAAATCGAAACCGGAAAAATCGTCGGCGGTTTTGCCCACGAACAGGTTTTTGCCCTGGCTGACAAGGTCGTCGAGGCGGTGAAGTCCGGTGCGATTAAAAAGTTCTTTGTCATGGCGGGCTGCGATGGCCGGATGAAGTCCCGTGATTACTATAGCGAATTTGCCGAAAAACTGCCGCAGGATACCGTGATTCTGACTGCCGGCTGTGCCAAATATCGTTATAACAAGCTGGATTTGGGCGATATCGGTGGGATTCCCCGACTGCTCGATGCCGGACAATGCAACGATTCCTACTCGCTGGCTCTGATCGCCCTGAAGTTAAAAGAAGTGTTTGCGCTCAATGACATCAACGACCTGCCGATCGCCTACAACATTTCCTGGTACGAACAAAAAGCCGTGATCGTGCTGCTGGCACTGCTTTACCTGGGGGTTAAAAATATCCATCTGGGACCAACCTTACCGGCCTTCTTATCGGCAAATGTAGCCAATGTGCTGGTCGATAACTTTGGGATCGGTGGCATCGACTCAGTGGATGCCGACATCGCGATGTTTATGGGGGCATAAACTGATGTCGCAATTCAGATTATCGTAAAACCCCGTACCGACCAATTGTTAATCTGTTGTTCGCCGCGGAATCGGACAGGCGATGCCGTGTCCGCTCCGATGCGTACAACATGATATAACAATTGTCGGTACTACGTCAGTTCCATAATTATAGTTCTAAATACCGAAGATATCGATCAGGATATCTCCGGTATTTTTTTTAATCCAGCAAATCCGGCTATAATTTTCGGGCAAATCGTGATAGGATAAGGATAACAAAAAAACATGAGGTAAGAAATGAACAGTTTATTATCAGCCATTGAAGCCGGCTTTAATGGCAAAACATATAAGATCATCCTGAGTAAGCCCCGCGTAAAAACAGAAGCGATAAAAAAAATCGTGATCAGTCAACTGAGTGGAACCTATCATTTGGAAAAATTTACGGCAACCCAGGTCTTTAACGAAAATCTCTTAACCGCGCAGTTAAAAGAATTTCTGGTTCAGTCACTGGAAAAAGATTTTCAGCAATATAACGCCTGGGACGATCAGTTTGAATATATCATTCAAATCAGCAAAAAAGGCAAGCCTTCGGTAACCAGAAAAGCCCTCAAGGCAGCACCGCCAAAAGCGCAAAGCCATAACCGCGAAAAAAACTACATCCTTCAGGAAGGGACCGTCATTGAACCGCTGGTGGATATGGGGATTTTCACTAAAGAAGGTAAGGTCGTCAAGACGATGTATGACAAGTTTCGGCAGATCAACCGCTTTGTGGAAATCATTGATGACGAAATCAAAAATCTTGATCCCGCTGTGCCGCTTAACATCATCGATTTTGGCTGCGGCAAATCCTACCTGACCTTTATTCTCTATTATTATCTGACTGAAATCAAACGGCTCAAGGTGAAAATGGTGGGCCTCGATTTAAAGCGCGATGTCATTGACCGTTGCAATGCCAGTGCTAAAAAATACGGTTATACTGATCTTTTCTTTGAACTGGGGAATATTGATAGCTATCAAAATGAGTTTCCGGTGGATATGATCATCACCCTGCACGCCTGTGACACCGCCACCGATTTTGCTCTCTACAATGCCATTAAATGGCAGGCCAAGCTGATTTTTTCGGTGCCCTGCTGCCAGCACGAACTCAACGCTCAAATGGAAAGTGAAGATCTGAGCCTGCTGACAAAATATGGCATTATCAAAGAGCGCACCGCCGCGCTGCTCACCGATGCTATCCGGGGGAGTCTGCTTGAAGCCTGCGGCTACAAGGTCCAGCTGCTGGAATTCGTCGATCTGGCCCACACCCCCAAAAATATTCTGATCCGGGCAAAAAAAGCCCGCATCAGTGAAACCAAAAAGGCCCAGGCCCTGGCCGAAGTAAAAAATACCATCCAGGCATTTTCTTTGAACCCTACCCTGTTTAAGCTCCTTGAAACAGATAATCGGATCAATTTTAATAAAATTTAAATGTAAGATCCGTCAAAAGGTGCTATAATAAAAAATCAGTTAGAAAAAAGTTAGTGGAATTTTGAATCGTCCAACCCCGTACCGACAATTATCGAAAAACGTTAAATTTAGCAAAATAATGATAGATGAGGAGGCAAAGCGGATGCTGACAACCTTTGTACATACCGGTGATTTTCATTTAGGTCGCCCCTTTACCTTTTTGCAGCAAGGCAATTACTACGGTAAAAATAAAAGAAAAGAATTATGGAATGCCTTTGATGAGATGATTGCCTATGTCAAAGATGAAGCCGTTCCGCTTTTGCTCATTGCCGGTGATTTATTTGATAGCGTCAATGTCCTGACCATGGATATCAAAAGGGCTGCCGAAGGATTGGCCAGTCTTGATAAAACCTGGGTGGTAATCATTACCGGCAACCACGATTACCACGGCGAACACTCCCCCTACAAAAAAGTCGAGTGGTCCAGCAATGTCTACATCTTTAAAGAAGAGGTTTTCCGATCGGTTTATATCAAAGAATTGAATACCGAAATTTATGGGATGTCGTGGGTTAAAAACGAATATCGCGCCTTTCCGGAGCGTTCTTTTAACAGCATCAAACTGGACGACACCCGCTATAATATCCTGATGGTTCATGGTGAAGTGACCAATCAAAGTCATTATCTGCCGATCGATTTAAGAATGATTGAAAAAAAGGGCTTTAATTATATTGCCCTGGGGCATATCCATAAACCGGGCTTGACCCCCGGTGGGGTGGCCTATTGCGGCTCGCCGGTGCCGCTGAATTTTGGCGAAACCGGAGAACGGGGATTTATCATTTCGGAGGTTAGAACGGATTATCAAAACCAGACCTTTGTGACCACCAGTGGGTTTAAACCGATTGAATCAAAAAAATATGAAACCCTGGAAATTTCGATCGTCCCGGAAGATTCCTATTCGGATATTATCAAGAAAGTTCTCAGTTGTGATAGTGAAGCAAATCGGGCGCAGCATTATTATCGGATCCGCTTTAACGGTTATCTCAATCCGGAGATTCAAATGGATTGGATTAATGATGATCTGGAAGATGCTTTTTATTATATTGAAACAGACACTTCCAAACTGGAACCGGATATCGATCTGGAATTGCTGATTCGGGAAAATAACAATAATCCGATTGGTCAGCTGCTCAAAGAACTGGAAAAAATTGCAGAACCGGAAGTCCGCAAAAAAGCGATTATCTACAGCATTGAAGCGTTAATTGGCGAGGGGGTTTTAAAATGATAATCAAAACCCTGAATATCAGAGCATTTGGAAAATTCAAAGACCAGACGATTGAGCTAAAACCAGGCCTTAATCTGATTTATGGCCGCAATGAAGCCGGTAAAACGACGGTTCAAACCTTTATTCAAGGGATGTTTTTCGGGTTTTACAAACCCTACCGTAAAAAGAAAACTTACAGTGAAGAATATGAAAAATATATGCCCTGGAATCAGTTTGACTATAGCGGGGCGCTGGTTTATCAGACTGATGGCCGGGAAATCCGTCTGGAACGGAATTTCTTGAGAGCCAAAGATTCACTGTTTATCTACGACAACATCACCGGTAAAATCATTAATGACCAGTTTAAATACGATGGGGTGATCCGCCAGCATCTGCCGCTGGGTAATATCGGAATGACTGCCGTCATTTACAATAATACCGTCAATATGCGTCAGACGCTTCATGATAATGAGTCCGTTACTCCGGATGAGGTCCGCGATTCCTATATCGAAATGCAGAATTCCGGTGGCATTGAGATTAATTTTAAAGGCATTGCCCGGCGGCTGGAAGAAAAGAAAAACCAGATCGGCCGTTCCGGCCAGAGCAAGTCAAGAATAGGTGTCGCCATCCGCGAGCGCGATGAACTCCAGTTGATGTTGAAAGAGGCGGAGGCCGCCTATGCCAAGGTCGCCGAAAATCAGGAAAAGATCATCAAAAACCAAAAGCTGATGAAACGCATCGAAGCAGAAAATGAGTATTTAAGTCAGGAATCGGTGGTCAAGCGAAAAAAAGAACTCTTGCAATCCTATGAAAAAATAAATAAGCTGGAAAAGGAAAACAATCGTCTGTCAAAAATAATCAGAGAAGATCAGATCTATGAAGGCTATCACTACAAGACCCTCGAGGGTCTGAAAGCCATTAAAAATCAGGTCGATCGTCTCAGTGATCAGATGGACTACATCGAAAAGGAAATGACGGATGCCTCCGAGCATTTAAAAACCATTCGCCAGAAAGAAGCGGCCAAGCGCAGTTTTCTGGCTGGTCATACGCTGGAAAGCATCAGTGAAGATTATGAGCTTTTTAAAAAAGAACAAAATGAAGTTGCCGCGGTCGATAAGAAATCAAATATTATCATCAGCTTTGTTTCAGCGCTAATAACCCTGCTGGGGATGGGCCTGGTGGGGCTGGCCAATATCGGGCTGATGGGAAGTAGTCAGGGGATCGAAAACCTGTCATTGACGGTGGGGGTGACGCTGGCAATTGTTGGTGTGGTTGGTTTGAGCTTTGGCATCTCGGCCACCCTTAAAAAGCGTCGGATTCTCAAGGAAAAACAGATCATTCCGATTCAACAGGAAATACTGGCTAAATATCAGCTGGCCGACGGTCCCGCTTTTGACAGCTACTATAAAAAAGTTATCCGGAATCAGAAAGAGCTGGAACAGATGCAAAACGAATGCGAATTGATTATTGTTCAGCATTCCCGTCATCAGGCCGGCTATGAGGTTCTTTTTGAACAGCGCCGGGGAATCCGGCGTGATCTCGAGCGAAAACTGGCCGAGTGTCAGGTTAATGATATTGCTGAATATGCTGAGCGCTGTGAAAAAGGTCAGCAGCTGGAAGAGTTGAAAATCCGTTTCAACAGCAACCTGCAACTGCTTGAGAATCTGCTGGAAACCGTCAATGGCGGAAAAACAGAGGAAGGGCAGTCGGCCTGGCAGAAAGCTTCGCCAAAATCCGAGGAGCTTTTAAGTCTGGGCAAAGAAATCGCCAGACTGGAAGGGGAAAACAGTGCCCTGACCGACGGAATTGGCCTGCCGGTTGAAATTCAGGAGACGATAAAATCACTGGATGCGCAAATTCAGGCCTTTGATACTGAAGTTAAAGCCTGCAACGCTGCCTTGAACGTGATTGCAAACATTCAAAAAGACACGCATCTGGAGTCGGCGCCGGAGCTAAATAAAAATATCGGCGAAATTTTAAAAACCATCACTCAGCATTATCAGGGGGTAAAAATTGACGAAACCATGAAACTCAAGGTCGTCGATCCCCAGGGCGGTGATTTCCGGGAGGCGGAACAATTAAGTGCCGGCACCATGGATCAGGTTCATTTTGCCTTCCGCTACGGGATCGGCGAACTGATCAGCCAACAGCTGCCCTTTATTCTGGATGAACCCTTTGTCAGATACGACAAACAACGCAAGACGCAGGCGCTTAAACTGCTGTCAGCGCTCAGCAGCAAACGACAGGTTATCCTCTTTACCTGCGATGAGGATGAAGAAAAGCTGCTGCAAGCACTAAAAGCCCCTTATCATAAAATCAATCTGTAAAAAAGGCGTTCCAATTTGATTCAGTGGACACTCCCGTGGTAAGGGGGAGTCGGGGTGGACAAATCTTACATTAAAAAAACAACTAAACACCTTGCTTTAATAGGTGGAAATCCTTTACAATAATAGCAATAACGATATAAGGAGAAAGTTCGATGAAATTAAGTCAGGTAAGAGACCTCCTCGATGCGGTTGTTTTGTCCGGAGATAGTCATCTCGACGAAGAAGTCCACTCTGGTTTTGGTTGTGATCTGATGAGTGATGTGCTGGCCTTTGCCAAAGAAGATGCGATTCTGCTCACGGGTCTGGTCAACAAACAGGTATTAAATACCGCCGATATGGCCAATATGAACAGCATTATTTTTGTCAGAAATAAAATGCCCAGCCAGGAAATGATCGAGATGGCCAAAGAGCGCAATCTCCTGGTGATGTCGACCAAATATATTTTATTTGAATGCTGTGGCATACTCTATCGAAATGGTCTCAAAGGAGCACACCTCCGATGAGTTACGAACTCATCTTTGACGTCAAACGGGGAGACTTTGACACCGCCGGTGAAGCTTCCCGTAAAATTAAACGAACGCTCCAGCAATTAGGGGTTTCCAATAAGGTGATCCGCAAGGTATCGATCGCCGGTTATGAAGGAGAAATGAATCTGGCCATTCATTCATCAGGGGGAAGAATTGTTTTGCAGGTGGGCGAAGAAGAACTGGTGCTGACGATTGAAGATACCGGACCCGGCATTCCCGATATTGATCTGGCCATGACAGCAGGCTGGTCAACTGCCGGTGATGAGGTTCGGCAAATGGGGTTTGGTGCGGGTATGGGGCTGCCCAACATGAAAAACAATGCGGACAATTTTGAGATCTCCTCAAAAATTGGAGATGGCACAAAAATTGTCATGAAATTCTTAGTTTAAACAGGAAGAAGGGTAACACATGGAAAAATTACTTCATTCGGTATACCTTGATGAGGAAAAATGTCTGGGTTGCACAACCTGTCTGAGAAACTGTCCTACGGGAGCGATCCGGGTTCGCGGTGGCAAGGCGATTATCAATGAGTCGAAATGCATTGATTGTGGCGAGTGCATCCGGATCTGTCCCCACCACGCCAAGCTGGCCAAAACAGATCCGCTTTCGAAAAAAGATGAGTTTAAATACACCGTCGCCATGGTGGCACCGGCGATCATCGGTCAGTTTAAACCCAAATATTCCATCGATCAGATTCTTTCGGCTGTTAAAGCCCTCGGTTTTGATGAGGTGGTCGAAGTGGCCTACGGCGCGGAAGTGGTTGGCCAGGCCTTAAAGTATGAATATCATGCCAAGCGCTACCCTAAACCGCTGATTTCATCGGCATGTCCGGCGGTGGTTAAGCTGATTCAGGTGCGCTTTCCCGAGCTGACCGACAATATCTGCCGGCTGAAATCACCGATGGCATTAACGGCCAGACTGGTCAGAAAACGACTCAGAGAAGAAGGCCAATATAAAAATAGTGAGATCGGGGTTTTTTTCATCACTCCCTGTGCCGCTAAAGCGACGATGGTCAATAACCCGAGCGTCAGCGAGTTTGATAAATATGATCAGATCGATGGTGCCATTGCCATCAAAGATATTTACAGTGATATCTCCAGTTTAATCGGCAACTGTCCAATCGAAGAAGGCCTTCATAATACTACCCCGGAATCCTGTACCTGGGCTTTGTCTGGTGGTGAGAGTGATTACCTGAAAAATAAAAATGTGCTCTATGTCGATGGCATTCAAAACGTCATCAATGTGCTTGAAGAAATTGAATGCGGCAAACTCGATACGATCGAATTTTTTGAAGGACTGGCCTGTATTGGCGGTTGTGTTGGCGGTTGTCTGACCGTTGAAAATAATTATGTGGCGAAAATGTATATTCAGGATCGGGCCAAGAAAATGAAACAGACATCGATTGTGCATATGCCGGATGACTACGTCAAGAGTATCTATAACTCCGGGATGATGCACATCAAAGAACGGATTCTGCCAAGGAGTCCCGAACCGCTCGATCAGGATATCAATAAAGCGATTGCAAAAATGAAGCAAATTGAGATGTTGGAAGAGAAGCTGCCCGGCCTCGACTGTGGTTCCTGTGGCGCCCCCGGCTGTCGGGCGCTGGCGGAAGATATTGTCGCCGGAAAAGCCAAAGAAGTCGATTGCGTCTTTGTCTTAAAAGATCGGGTCCGTGATCTCTCGGTCTTAACCAATGAACTGCTGCAGGTGGAACACCCCACCGAAAAACCCCTGAATAAAAAAGAAGATAATGGATATCCCCAGTAGCGGCTCGTCGGGCGAATCCGTCGCCGGCATCCGCAGCAACTGATTATGATAAAAAATCAAAGGAGAATAGGAATGAAGGTTAGAGAATTATTGGAGAACAAAGAATTCAAGTGTCTCAATCCTCAGGTAGGAATTGAAGGGGTGATCAAAAGCGGCTATGTCGGCGATCTGCTCAGCTGGGTGATGGCCAATGCCGGTCATGGCTGTGCCTGGGTGACCATCCAGACCCACGTCAACATCATTGCGGTAGCGACCCTGTTGGAAATGTCTTGTGTCATTATTCCAGAAGGTGCGGAAGTTGAAGAAAGCACCCTGGAACGGGCCATCATCGAGGACATCCCGGTGATCACCACGGGTCTTGATGCTTATCAGGTCTGTAAAATATTAGGAAACGCCGGCGTATAAAATGGAAAAGGTAGCCATAGACCTGCACATTCACTCGGTCTTATCCCCCTGCGGAGAAGAAGAGATGACCCCAAATAATATCGTGAATATGGCGCTGATTAAAGAACTCGATTTTATTGCGGTAACGGATCATAACAGTGCCAAAAATTTACCCGCCGTCATGGCAGTCGCCAAAGCCCTGACCAAGGAAATGGAACAAGGGCTTTGTATTCTCCCGGGAATTGAAGTGACGACCAGAGAAGAAGCACATGTTCTGGCTTATCTGCCAACCCTTAAAGCGGCGCTGGCACTGGATCAGATTATCTACGACCGGTTGCCGGCGGTGATGAATCAAAAAGAATTATTCGGACCCCAGTATATTATGGACGAAAATGATGAGATTATCGGCGAAGTTGACAAACTGCTGATTTCAGCTACCAATATCAGTGTTGATGAACTCTGGCAAATTGTTCATGATCTTGGTGGAATCATTGTGCCGGCCCATATTGACCGAAAATCCTACAGCCTCGTTTCCTCCCTGGGTTTTATCCCGCTGGAATTGGATATCAAAACGTGTGAAGTATCAAAGCAGGAGCGCTTCGATGACGTGCTTAATAAGATCCGCTTCTTTAAAGACTACCAGTTGATCCATGGTTCGGATGCCCATCGGTTAGAAGACATGGCTGAGCGTGAGTACTTTCTCGAACTTCCGGATTTGCAACGGCAGACGCTGATCGGTTATCTGGGATAAACAAAAAGACAAAAAACAGGTATTTAGTCGAATGCCTGTTTTTTTGTGCAAAATTATTACACTCTTTTTTCAAAAAAAATAAACGGGTAGAAATTTTACCTCAAAATTCAGTCAAGTTAAAGGTTTTCACAATGAATTCACTAAAAAAGGGTAAAAAATTTATCTGTTAAAAATATAACGGATTTTGAGCTTCTATGTTATAATAAGCTCGTTAGAAAATATGCAATCAAAAGCGTAAAGGTTTGCATGATTTAATTAGGAGGTTTGAAAATTGGCTGAATTAATACCAGTTGAAAATTTGGACGTAGTAAAGGCAATAGTCGCTGAACACAGAGAAGTGCCAGGTTGTTTAATGCAGATTCTGCAGGAAACCCAGGAAAAATACGGCTATTTACCACTTGAACTACAGGGAACCATCGCAGATGAGTTAAATATTCCTTTAACTGAAGTCTATGGTGTGGCAACATTTTATTCACAATTTACCCTTAAACCAAAAGGAAAATTCAAAATTGGGATTTGCCTGGGAACTGCTTGCTATGTAAGAGGCGCGCAACCGATTATTGACAAGGTTAACAGCGTTCTGGGAACACAGGTTGGCGACACAACTGAAGATGGAAAATGGTCAGTTGATGCAACCCGATGTGTTGGTGCCTGTGGTCTGGCTCCAGTAATGATGATTAACGAAGAAGTATTTGGACGTTTGACCGTAGATGAAATTCCATCGATCCTAGAAAAATTTTAATTAACCGTTATGAAAGAATTGTCCCTTCACATATTGGATATTACCCAGAACTCCATCAGAGCCCAGGCAAAGCTTGTTGAACTGTCAATTATCGAGTCGACAGTAAAGAATGAACTGACCATTGTCATCACCGATGATGGCTGCGGCATTCCGGCTGACCGGCTTGAGAATATCACAGATCCGTTTGTTACAACCCGAACAACCCGCAAGGTTGGTCTGGGTTTATCTCTGTTCAAGGCGGCAGCAGAAGCCAGCGGCGGATATTTCGAGATAAGCTCAACCCCTGGTGTTGGAACAAAGGTGGTGGCAAGCTTTGAGCGGGATCATATCGATCGTGCCCCGCTGGGGAATATGGCAGATACGGTGCTGACGATGGTAATGTCTTTTGGAGTGGCAGATCTTAAATACGATCACAACTACAATAATCAACTATTTGTTTTTAATACACGAGAAATAAAAGAGACGCTGGAAGTGAAGTCTTTAAACGAACCGGAGATACTAAACTGGATTCGGGAATTCGTTTCAGAAGGTCTAAAAGAAATTCAAGAAATTACGGAGGAAACATAATGGCAAAGTCCTTAGCAGAATTAAAAGCAATTCGCGAAAAAAAATTGAACGAAATCAATTTGCGACACGGCAAAAATGGTTATCGTGTTGTCGTCGGAATGGCAACCTGTGGTATCGCTGCCGGCGCACGACCAGTGATGGTTAAACTGATGGAAGAGGTTGATGCTAAAGGTTTAGTAGACGTAACAGTTGCTCAAACCGGATGTATCGGATCATGCCGTTTAGAACCAATTGTCGAAGTTTACGATGCCAACAATGAAAAAGTAACCTATGTCCATATGACACCAGAAAAGGTTGCGCGAGTTGTAGATGAACACTTGGCTCAAGGCAATGTTGTCAGTGAGTATACCATGACAATCGTAGATGGTAAAGTCATTGATCCAACGGTTAAGGGTTAATTGAGGAGGAGAAGAGCAGATGGCATATAAACGTTCGCAGGTACTGATTTGTGGTGGAACAGGATGTACGTCCTCAGGATCCATGATATTGGTAAAAGAATTAAAAAAAGAACTCGTAAAACATGATATCCTTGACGAAGTAGAAGTCGTTGCAACAGGCTGTTTTGGTTTGTGTGAACTGGGACCCGTTGTTATTGTTTACCCTGAAGGGACATTCTACAGCCGGGTTGAAGCAGCTGATATTCCCGAAATGGTTGAAGAACATCTGGTAAAAGGTCGTCCATTGGATCGCTTGATCTACACTGAAAAAGGAGATGGACATCATCCCCTGTCAATCAATGAACTGGGCTTCTTTAAAACCCAAAAACGTATTGCGTTGCAAAATTGTGGCGTAATTAACCCAGAAGATATTGATGAATATATTGGATTTGACGGTTATATGGCACTTGAAAAAGTACTGTTAACCATGACTCCAGTTGATGTTATTAACGAAGTCAAAGCTTCCGGTCTTCGTGGTCGTGGGGGCGGAGGATTCCCAACTGGTCTTAAATGGCAGTTTGCTCACGATGCTGTATCCGAAGATGGAATTAAATATGTAGCCTGTAACGCCGATGAAGGTGACCCCGGTGCGTTTATGGATCGATCAGTACTTGAAGGAGATCCACACGCGCTAATCGAAGCGATGGCGATTGCCGGATTTGCAGTCGGTGCATCAAAAGGTTATGTCTATGTTCGTGCTGAGTACCCAATTGCCGTAAATCGTCTGCAAATTGCAATCGATCAGGCTAAAGAATATGGTCTGTTAGGCGAAAACATTTTCGATACTGATTTCTCCTTTGACCTGGAAATTCGTTTAGGTGCTGGAGCGTTTGTTTGTGGTGAAGAAACAGCCCTGATGAACTCGATCGAAGGTAAACGTGGTGAACCGCGTCCACGTCCACCATTCCCAGCTAACAAAGGTTTATTTGGAAAACCAACCGTATTAAATAACGTAGAAACCTATGCAAATATTCCATCAATCATCTTAAAAGGTGCTGAATGGTTTGCAGCAGTCGGAACTGAAAAATCTAAAGGAACAAAAGTATTTGCACTTGGTGGAAAAATCAACAACACCGGTCTGCTTGAAATCCCAATGGGAACAACCCTGCGCGAAATCGTTTTTGATATCGGTGGTGGGATTCCTAACGGCAAAGCATTTAAAGCAGCTCAGACAGGTGGACCATCAGGCGGATGTATCCCTGCTTCTTTATTAGATACAAAAATTGATTATGATAACCTGATTGCCATCGGCTCAATGATGGGTTCTGGTGGACTAATCGTAATGGACGAAGACAACTGTATGGTTGACGTTGCCCGTTTCTTCCTTGACTTTACTCAGGACGAATCCTGTGGTAAATGTCCTCCTTGCCGTATCGGGACCAAGAGAATGCTTGAAATTCTGGAACGAATCTGCGACGGTAAAGGTGTTGAAGGCGATATCGAACGATTAGAAGAACTGGCCGTCGGCATCAAAGCTTCAGCACTTTGTGGATTGGGCCAAACCGCTCCAAACCCGGTACTTTCAACCATCCGTTACTTCCGTGACGAATATGAAGCACATATTAATGATAAAAAATGTCCAGCTGGCGTATGTAAACATCTGTTAGACTTCACAATTAATCCTGATACCTGTAAAGGTTGCGGAATCTGTGCTAAAAAATGTCCAGCAGACGCAATTACTGGAGAAAAGAAAAAACCATACACCATCGATACAGCAAAATGTATTAAATGTGGTGCCTGTATTGAAGCCTGTCCATTTGGCTCCATTTCCAAGGGTTGATTTAGGAGGTCATTATAACAATGAAAGAAGTAACATTTAAAATAAACGGTCAGGAAATGACTGTTCCAGAAGGAACAACCATTTTAGAAGCAGCAAGAATGAGCAATATTGATATCCCAACCCTCTGTTACCTGAAAGATGTTAACGAAATTGGGGCATGTCGTATGTGTTTAGTTGAAATTGCCGGCGCAAGAGCCTTGCAGGCAGCCTGTGTTTACCCAGTTGCCAATGGCATCGAAGTACTCACCAATTCGCCAGCAGTCAGAAAAGCTAGACGAGTAAATCTCGAACTGATCCTTTCAAACCACAATCGCGAATGTACAACCTGTATTCGTAGTGAAAACTGTGAATTACAGACTTTAGCGACTGATCTGGGTGTTTCAGATATTCCTTTTGAAGGCGAAAAATCAGGAAAACTGGTTGATGATTTATCAACATCCGTTGTTCGTGACGAAAGCAAATGTATTCTTTGCAAGCGTTGTGTATCAGTTTGTACGAATGTACAGAGTGTTGCCGTACTGGGAACCGTTGGTCGAGGCTTTACCTCACAGGTTCAACCAGTATTTGACAAATCTTTGGCAGAAGTTGGCTGTATCAACTGTGGACAATGTATTATCAACTGTCCAGTTGGCGCTTTAAAAGAAAAATCCAATATCCAGCAAGTTTGGGATGCCATTGCTGATCCAAGCAAAACGGTTATCGTTCAAACAGCACCTGCTGTTCGTGCTGGCTTAGGCGAAGAATTTGGCTATCCAATGGGCACATCTGTGACCGGTAAAATGGCCGCTGCCTTAAGAAGACTGGGCTTTGACAAAGTATTCGATACCGATTTCGGTGCTGACGTTTGTATCATGGAAGAAGGCACAGAACTGATCGGTCGTGTGACCGGTGGTGGCGTTCTGCCAATGATCACATCCTGTTCACCAGGTTGGATTAAATTTATCGAAACCTACTATCCGGAAGCAATTCCACACCTGTCCAGCTGTAAATCACCACAAAATATTACCGGTGCTTTACTGAAAAACCACTATGCTCAGGCAAATGGGATTGATCCTAAAGACATGGTCGTTGTTTCAATCATGCCTTGTACTGCTAAAAAATACGAAGTACAGCGTGAAGAATTATGTACCGATGGCAACGCCGATGTTGACATTTCAATCACAACCCGAGAACTGGCGCGCATGATCAAAGAAGCCCGCATCCTGTTTAACAAATTACCAGATGAAGACTTTGATGATTACTATGGTGAATCTACTGGTGCAGCCGTTATCTTCGGAGCTACCGGTGGGGTTATGGAAGCGGCTGTCAGAACAGTTGCCGACGTCCTGAACAAAAAAGACATTCAAGAAATTGAATATCATGTCGTTCGTGGTACTGACGGAATTAAAAAAGCCAGCGTTGATGTCACTCCAGATTTAAAAGTTAATCTGTTAGTCGCTCATGGCGGCAGCAACATCCGCGAAGTCATGGAAATGCTAAAAGCGGGTGAACTGGCTGATACCCACTTCATCGAGCTGATGGCCTGCCCAGGTGGTTGTGTCAACGGTGGTGGACAACCAATCGTATCGGCTAAAGATAAGATGGACATCGATATCCGAGTTGAACGAGCAAAAGCACTTTATGACGAAGATGCCAATGTGTTAACCTATCGAAAATCTCACCAGAATCCTTCTGTCATCCGACTTTACGAAGAATATCTGGAAGAGCCAAACAGCCACAAAGCACATCACATTTTACACACAAAATACTCTGCTAAACCAAAACTGGTTTAATTGTAGTCCAATAAACAAAAACTCCTTAAGCGAAAAAAGGCCCAATAATGGGTCTTTTTTTGTGCTATAATAAACCATATTCTAAATCACAGGAGCAAATCATGGAAACCATTAAGGGAACGGTGGAGCACATCGTCTTTAGAAACACCAATAACGGCTACACCGTCGCCCATTTTGATATCGACGGCGATCTCGTCACCGTGGTCGGCAATTTCGACGAACTGAGTCACGGTGAATACTTAAAACTGACCGGTTACTGGACCGAACACAAAAACTATGGCGATCAATTCGCCATGGAAACCTATGCCATGGAAATCCCCAGCTCCACCGAGGGCATCATCCGCTACCTGTCGTCCGGTATTCTGCCTGGTATCGGTGAAAAAACCGCCAAAGCCATCGTTGCCCGTTTTGGTGAAGCAACCCTCGATATTCTCGATAACAATCCCGATCGCCTGGCCGAAATCAAAGGCATCGGCAAGAAAACGCTGGCGGCCATCAAAGAAGTCTATCACGAACAGCGGGAAGTCCGCCAGATCATGATCCAGATCCAGGACTACGGAATCTCGGCCAACTGGGCGATGAAGCTTTACAAGACCTATAAATTTGACACCATTTCGGTGCTACTCAATAATCCCTACCAGATGATCGACGATATCCGCGGCATCGGTTTTAAAATTGCCGATCAGATCGCCAATCAGCTGGGCTTTGAAGCCAACAGTCCCGGCCGGATTCTGGCCGGGATCAACTATTCACTGGGTGAATGCTATAATCGGGGCAACACCTATATGACCGAAACCGAGCTGATAGAGACGAGTTCCCGTATCCTCGGCGTCGATGACGACGAAATCAACGCCCAATTGGGCGAGCTGGTGCTGACCGGGCGGATCATCCAGGAGGAGATTGACGATCAGCGGGTTTACTATCCCCGCAACCTTTACGAAGCCGAGGATAACGCCGCCCTGGCGATGGCCAGAATCAGTCAGTTGACCTATAAAATTGGCAATGTCAATATCGATGCTAAAATAAAAGACTACGAACGGGAGATGAAGATCACCCTGGATAATAAACAGCGGGAAGCCATTGCAGCGGCCATGGACAACGGCGTCATTATCATTACCGGTGGACCGGGCACCGGAAAAACAACGATTATCAACGGCATCGTCCGGATCTTTAAAGACCTCGGCCTAAAAACGGTGCTGGCCGCCCCGACGGGTCGGGCCGCCAAACGGATCACCGAAACCACCGGCAACGAAGCCAAAACCATTCACCGGCTGCTGGAATACGAGTACAGCCAGGACGATGACTTCCCCAGCTTCAGTAAGGATGAAACCAATCCGCTCGACGTCGATGCCATCATCGTTGATGAATCGTCGATGATTGACATCCTGCTGATGGACAGCCTGCTGATGGCCGTCCAGCCCGGCACCCGGCTGATTCTGGTCGGGGATGCCGACCAGCTGCCCTCGGTCGGACCGGGTAACGTGCTAAAAGATATTATCGACAGCGGCGCCATCAAGGTGCTCAGTCTTGACCGGATCTATCGCCAGTCGGAAGAAAGCATGATTTCGGTCAACGCCTACGAAATCAATCAGGGCATGATCCCGGATATCAATAACGAGTCGGATTTTTTATTCCTCAATAAAAATGACGGCGACAAACTGCTGCGTGATATTCTCGAGCTGGTTACCAACCGGCTGCCGATCGCTAAAGGTTTTGACAGTATCCATGACATCCAGGTGATTTCGCCGATGAAAAACGGTAAGGTCGGGGTGATCAATTTAAACCGCGAACTGCAGGCGGTTCTGAATCCGCCCCGCGAAGATCGCACCCAGCGCGAGTTTGGCATGGTCATTTACCGGGAAGGCGACAAGGTCATGCAGATTAAAAACAATTACCGGATTAAATGGGAAGACACCCTGTCGCAAGAACAGGGCGAAGGGATCTATAATGGCGATATCGGGATTCTCGAGACGATCAGCAGCCGCGACAAATCCTTTGCGATTCTCTTTAATGACGGCAAGCGGGTAACCTATGACTTTGACCAGATGGACGAAATCACCCATGCCTATGCCATGACCGTCCACAAGAGCCAGGGCAGCGAGTTCCCGGTGGTGGTGATGCCGATCGTCGGCGGACCGCCGCTCTTTCTTAACCGCAAGCTGCTCTACACCGCCGTCACCCGGGCTAAAAAGCTACTGATTTTAATGGGCAACCAGTACGTCTTCCGGCAGATGATCAAATCCAGCGAATCCCAAAACCGCCAAACCGCCCTCCGGGACCGCATCATCACCTACATCAACCACCCGATGAGATAGCAATATTAAGGACAAATCATCTTGTAGGGGCGAGGGTCTGACCCCTTGGTCATTATTAATCGCCCAACCCGTTGTGAGGTAATCATGAACCTGAAACAAACCCTCCTGACCTTTCTCGAAAACAATCTCTTCCTTAAAAATGGCACCTGTCCGATCTGCGGCAAGGTGCTTTTTGTGACCGACCGGTTTTTGTGTCATCAATGCGAAGATGATCTCCCCGTCATCAATAACCCGACCTGCGTGCGCTGTGGACGACCGATTTTTAAAACAGACCGCAATGTCTGCATTTCCTGTGCCAAACTCAAGCTGCCATTTTCTGGTGGCTATGCCTATCTCAATTACGAAGACTCGGGAATACGGCTGGTTCATGCCATCAAGTTTAAAGACCGTCCCCATCTGGGCCTCTGGATAGGCGCCCAAATGGGGCGGGCGATGGCCCGGACGGATTGGCTTGACGCGGTCGAGCTGATCATCCCGGTGCCCCTGCACCTAAACCGCCAGTCCGAACGGGGTTATAACCAGAGCGAGCAGATTGCCCGGGGGATTATTGAAGGTCTGAGCCAGACTAAGTGCAGTCCCCCGGCACTGGTTATTGATGTCCTGATCCGCAGCCGTGATACCCCCCATCAGATCGGGCAGGGTCGGGAAGAGCGGCTACGTAACCTCACCGGGGCATTCGACATCGATAAAATCGAGGTCATCCAGAACAAAACCATCCTGCTGGTGGATGACGTCCTCACCACCGGGGCGACGCTGGCCGAATGTACCGCCACCCTGCTGGAAGCCGGCGCCGCCAGGGTCTGTATCGCCAGTCTCTGCGCCCTGGCTGAATAGGGCGTGAATTGGGGACGATACAGCTGTCAGCCCGATAGGGATGAAAGATGTTGCGTCCCCATGTCATGCCCGGGCATCTCGGTGTACTAAGTATTCTGTACAAATAAAAGATTCTTAAAAAGACCCGCTCCGGGCCTTTTTATGTGGCGAATCCGTTGAAAAAATGGTATCATGAAGCTAATCTTTAAAAAAGTTAGGAACACCAATGAAAAATATAATCGATAAACTCACGGCCATCATGGCAACTGAAAATATAAAAGAAAACGAACCGATGAAAGATCACACGTCCTTTCAGGTTGGGGGTCCGGCAGACCTTTTTTTAATGCCTCAGTCCCGGCAGGAGCTGCAGGCAGTGCTTAAGATCTGCAAAGAATCACAAAAGGCCCACTACATCATGGGCAACGGCAGCAACCTGATTGTCCGCGATCTGGGCTATAACGGCATCATCATCAGTACCAAAGCGCTTAAAGCGGTAAAAACTAAGGGAACAACCCTGATTGCCGAACCGGGAATCAGTTTAAAAGAGCTGGCTAACGTGGCCCTGAACGAAAAACTCACCGGTCTGGAATTTGCCGCCGGCATTCCCGGCAGCCTCGGTGGTGCCGTTACCATGAATGCCGGTGCCTACGACGGCGAAATGAAGGGGGTCATCGCCAGCATCACCGTGATTACCGAAGACGGCAGCCTCAAAACCATTCCCGCCGGAGAGTGTCAATTTGGCTACCGCACCAGCATCCTGCAGCACCATCAATGGGTGCTGGTCAGTGTCGAGCTGACGCTTGAAAATGGCGATTACCAGATGATTCAGGAAAAAATGCTGGATCTGAATAATCAAAGAAAAACCAAGCAACCGCTGGAATACCCCAGTGCCGGCAGCACCTTCCGGCGGCCGGAAGGCTTTTATGCCGGTAAACTGATCCAGGATGCCGGTTTTAAGGGCTATGCCATCGGTGGCGCCCAGGTGTCCGAAAAACACAGCGGCTTTGTCATCAATAAAGGCGGTGCCACCGCCGCCGATATTCTCAATTTGATCGGCGCGATCCAGGCTGGGGTCAAAGAAAAATTCGGCGTTGAGCTTAAAACCGAAGTCATCGTCATCGGCAACGACTAGGAAACCCATGAAAATAACGCACGACATGCATACCCACACAACCTATAGCCACGGCAAAAATACCATTGCCGAAATGGTGGCCCAGGCCCGCAAAATCGGCCTGACTGCGATTACCATTACCGATCATGGCCGCAGCCATCCGTTGTTTGGGGTGCGTAAAAAGAATTTTGCCAGAATGCGGGCCGAAATTGATGCCCTCAATCAGAAATACGACGATATCGAGATCTACCTTTCGGTTGAGTCGAACATCACCGGGGCCGAGGGTAACATTGATATCGGCGACGAAGAAAAAAAAACCTGCGACTGGATCTCCGTCGGCTACCACTACGGTTATATCCCCGCCAGCATCAAAGACATTTTTGTCTTTGCAATCCCCAATTATGCGGCCCGGGTGCTGCCTTTTTTAAGAAAATACGTCGTGGCGATGAACACCCGGACCTATCTCAAAATGATGGAACGCTATGACATCAAGCTGATCACCCATCCGGGCGATAAAATGCCGATCGATATCGCTGCGGTCGCCAAAGCGGCCGCCAAACACGGGGTGATTCTGGAGATCAACCCCCGCCATCATCACTTAAATGCCGAGGAAATAAAAATCGCCATGAAATATCCGGTTTGCTTCGCGATTAACAGCGATGCCCACCATATTCACGCGCTGGGTGACATGCGGGCCACCCCGGAGGTCGTCAAAGCCGCCGGCATCCCGATTGAGCGGATCATCAATATTATCGAATAAGGAGCGCTTCATGAAAATCATCATCATCACCGGCATGTCCGGGGCCGGAAAATCCCAGGCCATCCAAATCCTTGAAGATCTGGGCTATTTCTGTGTCGACAACATTCCGCCCCAGCTGATTGTGACATTTATCAACCTTTGTCAGCAGTCAGCCAGCGAAATTGAAAAAATCGCCCTGGTCACCGATGTCCGCGGGGATGTCTTTCTGGATGGCAAAGATACGCTGCTGGCCGAATACAAGGCGGCTAAAGAGGATCTCAAGCTGATCTTCCTTGATGCCCGGGATGAGGTGTTAGTCGCCCGGTATCAGGAAACCCGGCGCAACCATCCGCTGACTGATACCGCCAGCAATCTGATTGAGGCCATTCAGCAGGAACGCAAAAGTCTGGAACATTTCCGGGAAATCGCTGACGAGGTCATCGACACCTCGGATATTCGGGTCAGAGAGCTGAGAACGCAGCTGGAAAAAATAGTAAAAGTCAGCCGCGATCAGTCAAAGCCCAAAGTGAAAATCTATTCATTTGGTTTTAAATATGCCAGTCCGATCAGTGCCGATTTTGTTTTTGATGTCCGCTTTCTGCCCAATCCCTTTTACAAACAGGAGCTGAGAAATTTAACCGGCGAAGATCAGCCGGTCCGGGACTACGTCATGTCCTTTCAGGAAGCGCAACGCTTTTATGACAAGCTGTGGGATCTGATCGAATTTGTGGTCCCCCAGTTTGCCACAGTTTCCAAAAACACGGTTGAAATTGCCATCGGCTGTACCGGCGGACAGCATCGCTCCGTCACCTTTGCCTGTCTGTTAAACCATGCCCTCAAAGAAAAAGGTTACGAAACCACCCTCAAACACCGCGACATCAAAAGAAACCGCCTGGACCACTAAGGCAGGGTGTGACTTGGGGACGTTACGCCTGTCAGCCCAGCGGGATGAAAGGCGAAATGTCCCCATGTCATACCCGAGCATCGCTTAACTAAACCAAAGAACAATAATAAAGGATGTGATTCCATGGATATGAAAGAATATATTAGGGAGTTTACCTTGAAAGATATTGTCAAAGTAAGAAACCCAAAGGTCGTCGCCATCGGCGGTGGCACCGGTTTATCGGTGATTCTCCGGGGTTTAAAAAAATACACCGAACACCTGACCGCGATTGTCACCGTTGGCGATGACGGCGGCGGTTCGGGAAAACTGCGTGAGGAACTGGGAATTCTCCCCCCCGGTGACATCCGCAACTGTATTCTGGCCCTGGCCGACGACGAAAACGTCATGCAGGAGCTGTTTAATTATCGCTTTCCCGGTGGCCCGATGGCTGGCCAGAGCTTCGGCAACCTTTTTCTGGCCGCGATGAACGGCATCAGCCACGATTTTTACGATGCCGTAAGACGCACCTCGGACGTGCTGCAGATCAAAGGGGAAGTACTGCCGGTGACCCTGGCGCAGATGGTCCTGATGGCAGTCCTCAAAAATGGCGCCATCATTGAAGGGGAATCCACCATTCCGGTGGCAGCTTTAGAACAGCACAGCCCGATTACCCAGATTTTTTTAAAACAGGAAGACACCAAACCACTGCCCGAAACCATTGAAGCGATCAGAAGTGCCGATGTGATTGTGATTGGACCCGGCAGTCTCTATACCAGCGTGATTCCCAACCTGCTGGTCAGGGAGGTGGCCCGGGCCATCTTTGACAGTCGCGCCAAGCGCTTCTACATCTGTAACATCATGACCCAACCCGGTGAGACCGACGGCTACACCCAGGAAGACCATATCCGGGCCATTGAAGCGCATTTGGACCAGGCCGAAGGCCGGCTCTTTGACTATGTGGTGGCCAATACCGGCAGTCTGCCCAAAAGTATCGAAGAAAAATACCGCAAATCCGCGGCCACCGTGGTTGAAACGAAAAGCCCCATCGCCGGATACGAATATCTCCTTGATGACTACGTCATCATGGAAAACGGCTTTGTCCGCCACGACGCCGACCTGCTGGCCCGTCGCATCTTCGAAACCTACGTCAAATAAGAAAGCACAAGGAGCCACCATGACATTTTCAGCAATTTTAAAAAAAGATCTCGCCAAGCTGCCCTTCGGCAACAGCGCCAGTCAGCGGGCTGAACTGGCCGGAATGA